>DATJPT010000019.1:300000-486230 GCA_035506275.1 Bacteroidota bacterium | reverse complement strand
CGGTTTGATTGACGAGTATCAGTTCGTGGTTCACCCAGTTGTTGCCGGCAAAGGACCTCGGCTCTTCGATACCGTGAAGTTGCATGAGAGGCTTCGCCTGGATTTCATCGGTTCGAAGATCTTTCAATCCGGGGTCGTTGCCCTGGAATACAGGAAGCACACGTAAATAGAAGCACTTCTCAACCTTAGAGACTTTTCACATATGAGCCCTAACCGGCGGCTCACGCTGACGGAAACAGCCGTTGACATAGCGCCGCGCGAAAGACAGAAGAGACTGAAATGAACGACCGTCACGGCCGCGCAACATTCTAGATGGAACTAACTACACGTTACCACAGCTTAGCTCCGGTACGTTAGGTTGCACAAAATTACATTATCCAGGAGGAAACTTTGGCTAAACTTGTTGTTCGAGCTTTCACAATGTCGTTGGACGGATTTACGTCAGCCCCCAATCAAAGTCGTGAGAATCCCTTTGGTGAGGGAGGCATAACGATCATGGATTGGGCACTTGCAACTCGAACATTTAAAACAATGTTCGGCAATGAAGGTGGTACCACAGGCATCGATGATACTTTTGCCGCCAAAGCAGATGAAGGGGTGGGTGCGACCATAATGGGGCGCAATATGTTTGGTCCGATTCGAGGTCCTTGGCCCAATGAGGATTGGAAAGGATGGTGGGGGGCTAACCCACCGTATCACCATCCTGTTTTCGTGCTCACGAAATATCCGAGACAATCAATTCCAATGGAAGGTGGAACGACCTTCCATTTTGTAACAGAGGGAATTGAGATTGCATTAAAGAGGGCATTTGATGCTGCAAAGGGAAAAGACGTGCGGATTGGTGGTGGTGCAACCGTCGTGAGGCAATATTTGCGAGCTGGACTCATTGACGAACTACACCTCGTCATAACGCCAAAGTTGCTTGGAGCTGGCGAACGTCTTTTTGACGGAAGTGAAGAAGTATCCAAAAGATATGAATATACGGAGTTCATGGCTTCTGAAGCAGCGGCACATGTCCGATTAGTCAAACGCAAATAGAGTTCAACCTCACAAGCGGCTCGAGCGGAGGGAACCAGCCGTCAGCGATTCGCCGCGCGAAAGACAAAAGAGACTGAAATGAACAGCCGTTACGTCCGCGCAACATTCTACATGGAACTAACTACACGTTGCCGCAGCTTGGCCGCGGTACCTTAGAACACACGAATTGCCAACAACACGATTGCGAATGGACTTCAATTGTTCATTAGGACTAATCATTCGCCTGCGAATCCCATGAAACATCATTTCCGACTCTTGCTATCGATGATCATTATACACAATCTATCCATCGCTCAATGGAAACAAACGACAGGACCCGGCGGTGGCAATGTCTATTCTCTGGTTTGCAGCGGCGAAAACCTCTTTGCCGCGACTTCTGGGGGTATATTCCGTTCGACCAATAACGGTGCAAGCTGGGCACACGCAGGGATGTCAGAAGGCCCTCCCCTTGCCCTAAACCCCAATGGATCAAACGGCTCGGTTCTTTTTGCCGGGGGAAACAGCGTCTCCTTTTCCATCGATAATGGTACAACTTGGACAGCAGTGAATATGGGTTTGCCTTATTATCCTAGTGTCCAGTGTTTTGCATTCAGAGACACAAATATTTTTGCTGGAACTGAATTCAATGGTATCTATTCAGGGCTTCCTGCATATGGAATCGACGTCTATTCCTTTCTCGCTTCCGCAACAAATCTCTTCGCGGGAACCAATCTCGGCGTGTATAGTAGACCATTGTCCGAATTTACTACTGCAGTAAAGATAGATCGCGAAAAATTACCCGAAAGCTTCTCACTTTCACAGAACTATCCTAATCCGTTTAATCCATTAACTACAATCTCATTCGATATTCCATCCCGGTCTTTCGTGTCGTTAAAGATCTTTGACATACTGGGAAGAGAAGTGTCGACGATTGTCTCAGAGGAATTGCCAGCGGTAAGTTACAGCCGGCAATGGAATGCGGCGAACATGGCAAGCGGTGTTTACTTCTATCGTGTGCACGCGGGAACATATCTCGAAACGAAAAGGCTTCTGTTGTTGAAATAACATGACCTGAAGTATGCTCAATTACTATTTTACCGCGTGTGCTCTAACCAGTTGCTCAAGTCCCAATGTGATCCCTGCGGGACTGACGGAACCAGCTGTCGGCATACGCGCGGCGCGCGCGACGAAAGATACTGAAATAAACACCCGTCACGTCCGCGCAACATTCTGCATGGAACTAACTACACGTTGCCGCAGCTTAGCCGCGGTACGTTAGGTGGCGTGAATCTGCGAGGTACTATCATGAAAACATTCGTCCCCATCTTTCTCCTCACTCTCATAGCGTTGCCAATTACTTGGAGCCAAGTGCGTAATGACGATTTCTTCCCACTCAATATAGGCAATCAATGGACCTATGAATATAAGACATCTGATTGGGATCAATTAGCGGATGTTATGTACTCTGATTCAGGCACGGCCATCTGTTCCATCATTTCCAAAGATGGTACAAATGATTCAACAATTTGGAACTTCAGAGAAACTCGCGACATCGTGCATAGGATCGATGGGCTCTTTTCCCCACACTTTGACACCTCCTATTCTATCATTGATACAATACTTTTCGACATCGTCGAACATACCCAAGGATATCACCTGCTTGTCACGGCCGGTTCTCTGAACTGGGAATCTGTGTTCCCACTAACCCAAGAATTTGCCGACTCAGCAACCTTCTTCCGATATTCTTCCGCGAGCGTAGATACATTTACTCTGACAGCCCAGTATCCAAAGAGTGTCAGCAAACCTTACTATATTCTCCTCATATCATTCAAACGCCTCATCGGTCCTACAAACATTTCTTTGAGTGCTCCATACATCACAGGCGTTGTCTCCCATTCTAACCATATTCTTAAGAGCGCCATCGTTACATCAACTCAACAAGAACGCAATACTGTGGCTCCACAGAGATTTGAAATGAGTCAGAATTTCCCTAATCCGTTTAATCCGGTTACAGTGATTCCCTTTTCCGTTGCAACTAAAAGCGTCGCATCGCTCCGAATATACGATATCCTCGGACGACACATTACGACAATATTTAATGGAGCTATTGAATCGGGGAAGCACAATGCCATCTGGAATGCCAGAGATCAAGCAAGCGGAACATACATTGCAATCCTCGAATCGAATGGCTTTTCACAAGCCATCAAGCTCGTGTTGCTTAAATAGCACGCCGCCTAACCAACGGCTCACGCTCACGGAACCAGCTGTCGGCGAATGTGCCGCGCTAAAGCCAAAAGGAGACTGAAATGAACGACCGTCACGTCCGCGCAACATTCTACATGGAACTAACAACACGTCGCCGCAGCTTACCCGCGGTACGTTAGGTGGCAATGTCCATATTGAAAGCTTAATCCTTCTACGCTAAATTTGTGATTCATAAAAGGAGGAAATTATTCAATCTTTGTTTTCGTGCAGGCAGCATTTCCTAACCCAATTCATAGAAGCTCTACCTGTAAGGAGGCGAACTGTGATAACGACTCCCTCCTCCAACAGTTCGCACAATGTTTCTGGATGTCTTGCGACATTCCTGAGAAATGTTTTTAAATGTTGAAACCAACTATGAAGACGACAAGACCACACTATTTAGTAATATTGACTTCACTGATCTTTGCAACGAGCCTTTTTGCCCAGCTTTCGTTCAGACGGATCCCGATGCAATGGGAGACTGTTACGCCATATCAGATCATGGCCGTGACGGTAAGTCCGAAAAGCTCATCGGTCTTCACGTTGGCGTACGAGGCGGGCATCATGCGCTCGAGTGATGCGGGAGCATCATGGGATATTGTTCTGCCTGTTTCCACTGATTCCCCAGAGCTTCCCCGATCGCTTATGGCGGATGACTCAGGAAACATATACCTTGGAACGCCCAGCGGTGAATTATACCGCGGCACGAATGATGGAACTCAATGGGTGAAAATCGCCACTCTCCCCTACCCGATCGAATCGATATGCCCGTCTAAAACTGGGACTCTCTTTGCAGCAGCCGGTTGGCTCTATTATTCTACTGACGGGGGCAATACCTGGAATTACCGGAATGATGAATGGTTTAGGAACTGTTTCCTTGTAGCCGAAACGCCCGGAGGGCAGCTCATTGCTGCATCGGCGTACAATAGAAATATTACCCGCTCAATGGACGGTGGGAAGACCTGGACCCTCGATTCTGGAAGCATAGCCGGGTCAGTCGTCACACCCGTCACATTCGCTGCGAATCAGCATGGCGCCTTTCTCATATGGTACACTGGATTCCTGAATAATTCTGGCGAAACCTTCGGAGGCATTCTTCGATCCACCGCAACAGCTCGAACCTGGGAAACGAAATTTAGCGGATTCGGATCAGCAGCTATTGTAACTGATCGTGATGGAGACTTCATTATCTCGCAGTTGTTTTCGCCAGGCAAAGGAACAATGCTATTTTCAGATGACGACGGCGTGACCTTAAAACCGATCGACGGACCAACTGAGTTCCATGCCGCGACGGACAAAAACCAGTTCTACTATTGCGGCGGAGACGGCAGTTATCTCTACAGGGGGAAATTAATGCCGGTTCCAGGCCCGTTGCAGGATTTCGGGCCAGTGGGGGTGAATAACTCCAGGAACCTGCAACTGACCATATCCAATCCGACATCAACTACGATTTCACTCATTGCTGTCTGGACCAATTCAACGGCGTTCGGAGCCATCACTCCTCTGCCTATAAGTATTCCGGCCAACAACAGCAGTGTCATCACGGTGGCATTTACTCCGAAGAGTTATGGGAGTTTTGCGGACACCCTCCGGATATTCAATGTAACAGATGATGAACTCCGTGTCCCAGTACAAGGGATATGCCCGTACCCCTCCATGATATTGTCAACGAGTCTACTGGATTTCGGACCCTTGAATCAGGGAACCAGCGGTATGATGGGACTAACCATCAGGAGCAGTTCACTAAGTCCTCTCCGTGTTGATTCATTGGGCCTCTCATCCAGGGAATTTACTTTCGCACCGATCTCGTTCCCTTTGTCACTCTCATATGGTGATAGCCTTGAGGTCACAGTCTTTTGCACGTCCACTGGCGCACAGAACGCACATGACACATTACGGGTTTACGGCAATGCAATCCAGGGTGTCGGAGCTGTGGCCGCGCTGGTAAACTATGCTGACCTTGTTGTTGCTCCAAAGGACATTGACTTCATCCAAGCGAAGGTCGATAGCACGTCTTCAGGGAGTCTATTCCTTACCAATCCATATCGCAGTCCGCTCAGAATCGACACAATCTACACGCGCACATCAACCTTCAGTGCCGCACAAGGTGCAATTCCAAATGTTATGACCGGTCACGCCACCTATCGTCTTCCCCTTGCTTTCCATCCTACTTTGCAACGATTTTTCTACGACACACTCTTTATTGCAACCGAAGGAGCACATTCCCTTACTGCTGTGCCTCTTCGAGGAACCGGTTCCGCGTTCAACAGGATCGTCTCGCTCTCACTGGGCAACACATGGGCATACAAATACCACAGTCTCCATGAAACACAAGGTCAAACATCGACCTGGGACTACACCACACAAAAAAGAGTAATCGGTGATACGACGATTGGCGCACAGGTGTGGAAAATTCTTCAAGTCGCTTCCGTCCCGGACACAACGTCTCATTCCTTTGAATTGTGGCGGTGTGATACCACATTATTGGTTTCATCCTCGGCGCCGGGGTTTCAGGGGACGCTCTTCAACAGACTGGTGACGGCAGACTCATCATGGTTACCTCCTTTGAAAATTCAGACGACTGATTTTGTAATAGTAGGATCAAATGACCAGTGGGGGGGCTTTCGATCCTCCCAGCAATGGGGGGAATCATACAACAGTGATCCGGAATGGGCGCAAACGAACTCTTCCACAACTGTGGATGGAATAGGACCAGCATCGTATACCGACGACGAATCCTCAAGGATGAATGACTCCTACACATCCTCAACGGGTACCCTCGCTGCCGCATTGATCGACGGAGTGGTGTACGGTGATACAACACTTGTATCAGTTCGGGAGGAACAAGCTGGTGTTTCAACAACTGTAAGCACATATTTACTTTTGCAGAACTATCCAAATCCGTTTAATCCTGTGACAACAATAGCCTTTCGGATAGCGGATATCGGAGTACGGAATCAATCACATGTGAAGCTTGTCGTCTATGACCTTCTTGGCCGCGAGGTTAGGGTACTGGTCAATGAGGTCAAAGCTCCCGGAACATACTCCGTGAGATTCGACGGTTCAGGCCTGGCGAGCGGAGTGTACTTCTATCGGTTGCAGGCCGATGCATACGTTCAGACCAAAAAATTTATTCTACTTAAGTGAAGCAATTACCCCCTAACCAGTCGCTCAAGACCCAATGTGATCCCTGCGGGACTGACGGAAACAGCCGTCAGCAAATGCGCCGCGCGAAAGATCTAAGAGACTGAAATGAACAACTGTCACGACCGCGCAACATTCTACATGGAACTGGCCATACGTTGCCGCAGCTTAGCCGCGGTACGTTCGCCCACACAAGGAAACGTATATTACGACTCTACTCAAACTATCATTAAGCCTACTTCTCCTCACTGCTTCTTGCCTCGCTCAAACAATGGTTGGCTTGCAAGGAGGCATTAATTGGTCAAACTACGATATCAAGCCTACCCCCGGGAATGTCTACGGAACTGGATTAGGCCCCAATATCGGCCTCCTCGTCCAATCCAAATTGCTCGACGAACTTTATGTCATTGGAGGCCTGTCCTATGTCAAAAAGACTATTCCGTGGCTGGTTCATCAGTATCTTGAATCAAGCAGTCCGGACATCGAATTCAACTACGAGTTTACTCAGCTCTCGGTCTCTCTCAAAAAGGAATTTCCAATCTACAGTTTGGGACCCTACATCATGGTCGGTGGAACATGCGGATTTCTAAATTCCGCTTCGTATGTTGACGATCGATTCGGCGGGCCAGCATATACCGTGGGCTGGTCAAACGATGCTAGGAGAACAGACTTCGATCTTAACTTGGGTCTCGGACTATCCTACCATCTCGATGACGCTGTATCGATCTTTGTCGATGTTAAATATTCGTATGACCTTGTCAGCCTAAGCAAGGAGGCAACAGGAAATACCTATATTAGAAGCACGCAAGGCTCGTGCGGCATATTAGTCGGAATCTAGCGTGCAATCTAACCAGCGGCGCAAGCCCCAGAGGGATCCCTGCGGGACTGACGGAACCAGTCGTCGACGATGTCGCCGCCCGAAAGACAAAAGAAACTGAAATGAACAGCCATCACGTCCGTTCAACATTCTACAAGAAACTGGCTGCGCGTTTCCGCAGCTTAGCCACGGTACGTTAGGCAGTAAAAAGGCAAGCAACAGAGATAAATAACAGTTTCATAGGCAAGAATTTTGGTTGTTGATTGGATTTGCAAAAGAAGCGAATCTACAAGCAATCGGATTTACCTCATTGCAATAACCGCAAGAAAGTGGTACTATGTTCCTACGGGAACTTACCTGGCAATCATAGTTGGGAGCTATGTTAACAATCAGGACAATTCTAAAAGCAGTCTTAATCTGACAAAGTGCACAGGTCAACTTCCATCCTTTTGCTGCCTAACCAGCGGCTCAAGCTGAGGGAACCAGCCGTCAGCTTTGCGGTGCACAAATAAGAGGTTTTATTGGACAAGGTCTCATCCACCGCTCACACAGCCTACAGAGAACCTAATGCACCTTGCCGCGGCCTAGGCGCGGCACTTTAGGTGGCGGAAATGAAAGACAGCATATACTCGAAAAAGGAAGATCGCGCAAATTCCTTAAAGCGCTTAGTTCGGCATTGCCGAATGTTTCTTTATGCTTGCAATTCGCCAGTGGCAGTCTACAACCCCATCTCCGGAGACATCAACATTGTTGCTCTTCTGCATTTAACCATAACGATGTTTATCACCAAAAATAACAGTTCACATAAAGAGGGTGGCTTGTTTTTCAGACTCCTATCCCCTATGCATCTTGAACACTTGCTCAATCCCGTTGAAAACGCACTAAACCGAAGGATAGGAAAGACGACTTTGCGGGAGTTCCTGCGTCAGAAACGAAAGAAACTTGTAACTTACGGTTATTTGGATTTCGAGGCTCAACTCCTCGAACTCCAGGAAGTAACACATAGTAAACGAGCGATTCGTCAATTCAATCAGGCATTTGAAGAATTAGAAAATGCTGTACAATTCCTATTGAAACAGTTGAAAAAAGAGTTACATAACAAAACGTCCGTCACCTAACCAGCGGCTCAAGTCCCAAGGGGATCCCTGCGGGACTGACGGAACCAGCCGTCGACGATTCCGCCGCGCGAAAGATCAATAAAACTGAAATGAACAGCCGTCACGTCCGCACAGCATTTTACATGGAACTAACTGCATGATGCCGCGGCATAGCTGCGGTAGGTTAGGTGGCAATAGACCTGCATTAGTACTACAAACTCCGGAGGATACATGAAATACGTTCTAATCATACTTATTGCTCTTTCCTTTGTCTCCTGCAACAAATCAAAAGACAATTCTCCAGTTTCAGAAAATAAGACAGCAGATAACACCGCCCTGATCGATACTACAAGCTTGGCTGGAATCACTTTGCAGGTTTCCAATGTTGACTACACATTTTCGCGTGTCAATCAATGGTCGTTTGGTGGATTTAGTGAGTCATTCAAGGGATTCGGACCAAAGATAGATACATACAACCAAACCGATTGGCCGTCCGACTTTATTCACTTCTATATGCAAGTATATTTCCGGAATGCCAACTGTAGTTTCCCACCGGACTCATTTAGGTATGTCGATTTGTCAAACAAGTCTTCGATAGACACTTCGGTTGTTGAAGTAGGCCTTACCCCCTCAAACTCAATGACATCTCCGTGGGCAGTATATTCTAACGTTATCACAACCGCAGATAGACAATTACAATGGGTTCCTACTACAACCGGAAGAATTGGAATCAATAAACATGTACCCTGCCCGTACACAAATCCGGGGCATACTGTTGATATGAATGTGACATTGGAGAACATTGTTCTTACCCTCGTTGATTCTTCAGGAGATTTAAGCGCCTATGGTTTTCCCAAAACAGTGCTACTCAAGCATTCGTTTTTCAAGGTAATCAAATACTGATCGTCGCTTTTGCAGCCTGACCAGCGGTCAGCATCATCGCCGCGCGAAAGTCAAAAGAATCTGAAATGAACAACTGTCACGTCCGCGCAAAGTCCACGCGGAACCGATTGTACGTCGCCGCAGCATAGCTCCGTTCTGTTAGGCAACACGGAAGGAGGTCCTGCTCAAATGAAAACTCTGATCCTCATTAGCCTTTCAATGATGCTCGGATTATTCCTCTCTATTATCGCAGGCTGTAAGAAGAGCCCAACCGAACCTCCGAATACACCTGCAAAAGACACAGTAGGCGTCTACGAACCTAATATTTATCTGTATCCTCAAACTACAACCACGCTGTCAGTAAAGCTCGTCTTTCCGTTAGGGGGATCAATAGTTCAATCGGAACCACCGTACATGAACGGATGGCGGGTTGAGGTAGACTCTTCCGGCAAAATCGACCAACAATACGATTATCTCATTTACGAGGCTCACACTCCGGACGAGTATCAATACAATTCTGGTTGGGTGGTAAGCAGAGACACGCTGGTATCTTTCTTTAGGAACAATCTTCTTAAGATCGGATTCAGCGAACAAGAAGAAACTGATTTTATCTCATATTGGATCCCTAGACTTTCAGATCATACTTTCTATTTTATCTATCCACAATTTGCGGGTGACATTCAAAAAGTCATTCAGTTAGATGTCTCTCCCGTACCTGACAATATCCTCCGACTATTTTACGTGATCAAGGGTTCAGAGAGTAATGAGGCACAACTTATGACCCCATCGATTCCTATATTCAAGCGAAACGGGTTTGTCGTTGCCGAGTGGGGCGTAGTTCTAAAATAGATCCGGATGTTGCTTAACCGGCGGCTCAAACTGATGGAACCAGTTGCCGGCGAATGCGGTGCGCATATAGTCTGCACGGAAATGGCTGTGCGTTGCCGCAGCTTAGTTCCGGGCTGTTAGGCCGCAGCGCATTCAGTTGGAACGAAACGGTTGTCAACAGTGTCGAAGGATATCATTTATGAGAACTAATCTTCTCTCTTGCTTATTCTACTTTGCCTTGTCAACGCTCATCTCGGCACAGAGGGGGCATTGTCAATCAGATTCAATGCAGATGTCACCAGAGTTCAAATTCGCCACCCTCGCCGATCAAGAGGTCTCCTCCAAGGACCTCAAAGGTAAAGTCATCGTGCTCGACTTCTGGAGCTCAGATTGCAACCCCTGCAAGAAGTCAATGCCTCAATTGGAGAAGTTCTACCAGCAATACAAGAACAATCCGAAAGTCGTTCTCTATTGCGTTAATTCGGGGTGGGAAACGTTAGAAAGGGCCAAAAATTTCGCGAGCTCAAAGAGATCCAGTTTCCTCTTCATTCCGGCAGGTACACCGTACGATTTACCCTTTGCCTACGACAGCGGAAGCGCAACAATGAAGGCATTCAACCTAGAACTCAATCCATCGACTGTTATTATCGACAGCAAGTTCAGGGTTCGAGTGAAGCATTCAGCCTTCATCGCTGACTTCTACGATTTCTTAACTAAACATGTTGAAGAGTATTTGGCTGACAAATAGCTCAACAATCCGTTGCGGGCTAACCAGTCGCTTACGTCACGCAGAGCGTGATGGCGAAAAGCGCTCACTGACAGATCCAGCTGCTAGCTTTGCGCTTCGCGGCGGTACGCGGTACAAGAAGTCACAAGCCGTCACGTCCGCGCAACATTCTATATGGAACTGGCTTCATGCCGCCGCAGCGCAGCCACGGCACGTTAGGGCGCACGACATCTTGGTACTAAGATAAGATCCCGGCACATCCAGGAGGAGATATGAGATACCTCGCTCCAGTCCTTGCATCGCTTATGTTCCTCACCTGCAAACCTGTGGACAACTCCGGTGAGGGAATTACACACGAAATAATCACTGCCAATTACGAGGGTACAGGAGGCATCCGCCAAGAGGTATATCGAAGACAGCTTCTTCCAATCAAAGTCCAGGCTTTTTATGATGACGGGAGCGTGATGGGCCAAACTTACTTTATCCCGATGGACAGTGTCATGCTGATCTCTACACGTACCTATTATTCCACGG
Source organism: Bacteroidota bacterium (assembly GCA_035506275.1). Lineage (NCBI taxonomy): Bacteria > Pseudomonadati > Bacteroidota > Bacteroidota bacterium. The sequence continues at coordinate 474,940 of DATJPT010000019.1, read as the reverse complement.
GTGGTCTGAAGTCAATAACTCTCAGGGAATCTAAAATAGACACTTTTACAAACACGTCAGTCGATGGGAAGATCACGAAGTCGATTCGCTTCTTGCGTGATTATTACATTCACGTATTGGAACTTTACCCTGACGGCAAGATAAAAACGAGGTTTGGTCTGAACAATTTCGATAGCGCGAGAGTGCTTGAAAGCTGGTACCAGTCCGGCAGCAAGCGGTCAGAGGAAGTCGATAAATACTATCATGGCGTGCCATTGAAATCCATTGCATGGGACTCGTTAGGTCGTCGGCTGCCAGAGGCAAATAGATAATTATGAGCATATACTGCAGGCTGCGCTCTAACCCGCTGTCGGCGCTTTGCCTCGCGAAGCACATTGTTCATGACAATAGCTTCGTCTGCCGACCGCATACACTACACGGAACTAACTGCACGCAGCAGCATCATGGCCGCGATCCGTTAACCCGCAATACATCAGGAGACAACATGAACTCATTCTTGAAATCGTTTCTCGTTCTTCTCATGATTAACATTTTTGCATCTGCTCAGCCCTTGCCCAAGACGTTTCAGCAGTTGCTCAATCAAACAAATATGCAATTTTCATTCCCTCCAGATTTCACATCAATACCGATCATCCAGAATGGCAATGTTGCCTATGATTTTGCAATAAAATCAAAAACCTCAAGCCTAGAGATTCGATATCGGGTCTGGCCGGTGGATAAAAAACAAAAGAACCCAAATACACTTTTTGGGCCGATGCTTGTAACAATGGGTTTGAATATTTCAAACGGTAAGGTGATGAAACCGCACCCATACCCGAGAGAAAGTGTCAAAAAGGAATTTGGTGCCGATGCAGGAAGTACTGGTATAACAACAATTGACTCAGACTTTGGCAAGGGCTACAAACAATGCATGATTTCGGTAATTCATAAAGACGATGTCGCAGACGCCTACGTCTTCTATCTTTATAATACGCAAGATGAACTTATGGGGGCGATTACGGCAGAGAAAGTTTATCATGCGCTTAAATTCAAATAATCGGCTCTTGCGGTCTAACCGGCGGACAGCTTCGCGCCGCGCGATGATGTTAAGAATCTGGAGTAAACAACTGTCACGTTCGCGCGACATTCTCCTTGGAACTGGCTGCACATTGCCGCTCCGCGAGTCTATGACTCGCAGGGTCGCAGACAGCGTAGCCACGGTACGTTAGGCACCGAGAACAAGTTGTCAGGAGGAGGTCATAAGGAGGAATCAGTGGAAGAACATCACTCAGCAGCGATCAACGACTTTCTTTCCCTGTACAAAACTCGAGAGGGTTTTGTGGCTTTCTTGCTTGCAGGATCACTAGCTCACGGTTTTGCAAAAAAGAACTCAGATATAGATATCATTATCGTTGCAACTGAAGAGGAGTATGAAAGAAGAAAACGTCAAAGCAAGCTGGCATTCAGCATTTGGGATATCTGCAAGTACCCTGGCGGGTACGTCGATTGCAAAGTGGTTTCGATTCATACTCTCGAGGGAATTGCAGAAAAAGGAAGCGATCCTGCACGCTACGCATTCAAAGATGTCAGAGTCCTCTATTCAAGAGAAACGAAGCTACCAGATGTTCTGGAAAGGCTTACCCGGTATCCAACGGAACAAACTAGTGAAAGGCAACGTCGTTTCGCATGTCAGCTTCTTGCTTGGAAGTGGTATATGAGCCAAGCAGAAGAGAAGAACAATCAATATCTTCTGCATTTGGCGACTCAAAAGGTAACACTCTTTTCTTGTCGATTAGTATTGAACTTTAATGCACAACTATATCCGTTCCACAAATGGCTACTCGAAGAGATCAGAAGAAGTCCAAAGAAGCCTGATGGCTTTCTTCCTCTGATTGATGCACTACTAGGTAAGCCCTCATTTGAGCTAGCACAAAAGATCACGAACAACGTCTTTGATTTCCTTGGATTGATTGAAAAGGACATTGACTGGCCAAATCAATTCATGAGCGATAGTGAAATGAATTGGATAGATCATGAAGCCCCAATCGATGATATATAAGAACGCTCATCGAACATCGAGGTCACATTTTTGGTCTTCGTAATTCTGTCATGTGCATTTCGTATGTGGTCAATCGAGAATCATTATCCGGCGAACAAGGGGCTCTGTTCGAACAAATATTGCTTACGCACAATGCACGGGAAAATGGCAAAGATCGTCCACCGAGATCCAATCGAGAAATCCTCATCGGACATCTCATATGCGTTTGGATTTCTGGCCGCCCAACAGCGATGCCCAATGCCCGGGCTTGTTTGGTTTCCGGTGGCAATACTCCTTTTTGTGAGCATTTCGGCGACGCATTGTTGCCGGTCATGTTGTCTGCCTTGTCTGTTATCTTCGTTTATCGGCGAACGAAAATACCGATCTTCTGTCCCTAGCAATCGTTGGAACGCTTGACAGGCTGGTATTATTTCTATCAGGCATGCTTCTAAGCGATGAAAGAAATCTCGTATTAAAGGAGGATATATGCGAAATATTGGCTTTTTGATCGTCCCGTTTCTATTCATGGGTTGTGCAACTATCTTTGAAGGGTACATGTCCGATGTTGAAATTAAGAATGCGCCTGATAGCCTCAAGATTTATTCTTCCGATGGCATGGCAATTCAATCGAATTTTAAGATCATAGGAACTGTATCACACAACCAGTGGGTTGATAAAACAGATTCTACTACACAAATAATTCAGTTACGTTCAAACAGAGATCATTTGCTTATATTAAAGAACGGAGCTGTTGAGCATCGATATATGGCATATGCAAAAGTAAATCCATGGTGGTTCATATTGGATTCGTTCGGCATTTTACCCGTAGTGTATGATGCAATTACCGGAAATTGGAATTACTTTAACGACATAGAATATAGACAATTGTAGCAACTGCCAAAGGGGTCGCTCAAGGTGACGGAATCAACCGTCAGCATTGCGCCGCGCGTCGAAATACTATTAGGGGAAAGGTGACATGTGCAGCGCGTATCGTCGGCGTGGAACATGCTGCACGCCGCCGCAGCTTAATTGCGGTCCGTTTGGCAGCATGAAATGACCTTCTTCTTACAAAAGAATAAAATGTATCGACGAAAACTGTAATATGTCTAATTTTTCATTGCAGTTTTTTGAAAGGCGGTCAAATCCAAATGAAGAACCTCAGTCTCGCATTAATTCTTATTCTCCTTTTCAACCCTGGCTGCAAAAAGAATTCGAATAATCCGGTCGTACCGGACAATTCTAATGGGTGGAGTCAAACAGGGTTTCCCAGTCTCGACGGCGGGCTTGTCACGAGCGGCACGAATCTTTTTGCAGGAAATCATCCCTCGGGCGTATTTCGTTCGTCCGACGGCGGTTCAAGCTGGACTCCGGTTGACAGCGGCCTGAACGGCATAGGCGTCACCTCGTTAGCGGTAAGTGGCGCGGATCTTTTTGCCGGTACCGCTTCTATGGGCATTTTCCGTTCGAATGATCTAGGCGCAAGCTGGATCGCAGTAGATTCCGAGTTGTTAGCCTCCAATCAATATTTCCTTGAAGTTCTTTGCTTATGCTCTAAGGGAACGAATCTCTTTGCGGGAACCGGGGGAACAGGTGTAGCGCTTTCGACTAATAATGGCGCGAGCTGGACTTGGACTAATACCGGACTTTATTCGGGGACGATTGTCTATGCTGTCATTTCACAAGCTGCCGACGTATTCATCTCGACAAACTTCGGTATTTATCGTTCTTCGGATGACGGCGCGACATGGACGTCAGTCAATGGCACGCTGCATGATTTCTTCTCCATTGTGTCGGATGGCACGAACCTCTTTGCCGGCGGCCAAGAAACCGGACTCTATATTTCTACCGATAAGGGAGCATCATGGATTCCGCGAAATGGCGGTTCGACAATTCTCCCGACCATTAACGCGCTTGTTGCAAGCGATTCAAATATTTTCGTGGGTACGGATGCTGGTCTGTTCCTTTCTACAAATACCGGAGCGAGTTGGACGGACATCAGCAAGGGGTTACCGAGTAATGTCGTAGAGGCGCTTGTCGTGTGTGACAAATATCTCTATGCAGAAATATCAACAAAGATCGACGGAACGTTTAGCGAATCTGTTTGGCGTCGTCCGCTGTAGCGAGTTAAACGATCGCGAACTGATAATACATCTCCGTGCGCCCCAACCGGCGGGTCAAGTTGACGGAACCGGCCGCCGACGATCTAACACGCGCGAAGAAAGCCGCTACAATTTGACGTAGCTTACCACGCGCGGGCTGGATTCCCCTGGCGACGCATCTGCCGCCGCACTTCAGCCGGCAATCGTTAGGCGGTGCAATTGCATCATCTTCTCCGGCACAGGAGGTCATATGAGAAATGTAATTATCATTTTGGCCCTCTCACAACTTTTATTTGCATGCAAGGACAATACTACGATTTCGTCATCCCCCGATGAGTCTTTTACGGCAAATCAAAGAATGATCGCCCTCAATTCTTATGTGAACTCTTATCATCCGGGATTACGATTACTCTCTCTTTCAGCGGACACGGTAGGAGTCGACGGCAAGGCGACGAAGTGGTCTTATCAATACGCAGACACTTCAGCGGGAGAACATCTGACGTATTATTTCCATGCGACGATAGCCGAAATCAGGTTCGATAGCTCTACGCCATTTCCCGTCGGTCCAAGCGTGATCACCCTCAGTTGGTTCGACAGCGATTCAGCTATGATATTTGCTGAGTCGCACGGAGGATTGCAGTATAGAACTCAAAACTCCAACGTGACGATGTCCGCATCGTTGAGCCAATCCTTGAGCCCAAATCCTATTGCAAGCTGGAGGATCGTGTATCAAGGTGGATTGATACCTTTGGGCCTCATAATCGATGCGGAAACAGGTGACCTGCTGGGTCAAACCAAATAGCTTTGAGCGGTTACAATGCACTGTCTATACAGCCATCGGCGATTTCGCCGCGCGACGTTTGCCGAAAATAATACGATCAGCGGATGCGTCGGCGTAATGAACAACTGCCTGCAACGAACAGTTCGTCGCCGCTCTACGAGTCTATGCAGCGCAGTGTCGTAGGCAGTTTGGCTCCGGTTCGTTAGGGCACAGAACTTTTCATTCCACCATTAAACACATCTCGAGGTTCTCACAATGAACGATCTCGTATCCCTTATCGCCAATTTGGCGCTTACCCTTTCTCTTCTTGTGGCTGTTATATTTGGTATCGCACAAGTCAAGGCAGCGGCTCGAGACCGTCGAGAACGCCTCACACTCGATAGCTTGCGGCATTTTCAGACTCGCGAGTTCTCAGAACTAATGCACTTCATAATTAATAATCACTCTTTTCCATCAAGTCAGAGGGGATTTCAGAAATTATCGGCAAAGGAACAGGTCACTCTTTTACACTTCGCGCAGGAGATGGAATCTCTCGGCCTACTTGTCGCAGAAGGCCTTATTAACTTGGATCTCGTCGATAAGACGTTGGGCTCCTTTGTTACAATATCGTGGTCCAAATACAAACCAATGTTCAATGATATCCGGGAAAAGCAACCGGACCCTTTTCTTGGCGAGTATTTTCAATGGCTGGCCGAACGGATTGAAGAAAGGATGAAGAGGAATCCTCGTAGGCCGTTCTACAATACTGGGCACGTTAAACCCTGATCTTAAATGCCCTGCGCCCTGATCAGCGGCTCACATCCGGAAGAAGTCCCTTCGGGACAGATGGAACTTGCGGTCGACGATTTCGCCGCGCGCATGTCGTCGAGAATGATATGATCAGCAGATTAGTCCGTGCAATGAATTATATGTACCTAACAGTTCGCCGCCGCTCTACGTGTCCTTGACTCGCAGAGTCGCAGACAAGTCAGCTTGGTCCGTTAGACAACTAAAGAAAGGAGTACAATGAATCTATCTCCGGAAATACTCGCCGAATTGTTTCGACAATGCGCCTTTATCAGCGCTTTGATCGCCGGTTTTTCTTTTGCATTCCTTGCAGTGATTTTGACCAACAAAACAACAAAGACCATCGATGATTGGACAGCAGGCTTTGCAATAGCGGCGACAGCGGGTTTAATTGTTTGCGCATTAGGATGGACATTAAGTGTGCCTCGAGTGTTGGAATTGTCGTTGAACAGTTCCGCGAATGGACCAATTCAAGTGCCCCAGACTTATCTCGTTGTCCACCGTTCGTTGTCAATAACGTTTATTGCCTGTTTTTTTTTCTTCTTAACAAGTCTGGGATTGTCCGGTTGGATCCGATCCCGGAGGCTCGGAGTGGTATCATTGATCATTACAATAGCTGCAGCATTCTATGCGATCTGGATTTTGAGGTTTTTTATCAGGTAAAAATATCACATTGCGGCCTAGCCGGCGGTTCTGGCCCCAAAGGATCCCTTCAGCACCGACAGGACCAGCCATCGGCGAATTCGCCGCGCGAAAGACAAGGGAAACTGCAATGAACAACCGTCACGTCCGCGCCACATTCTGCACGCAACCCGCCGCACGCCGCCGTTCTACGAGCCCATGACTCACAGCGTCGTGGACAGCGTAGCCGCGGCATGTTAGGCTGGCAATCAAAGGAGACATCCATGTTACCTATGATAGAGAGATCAATAGAAAAGTATGCGGGAGAATTCATAAATGCCCTCCTCAATCAACGGCGAATCCGAGTTCTTGTCCACCGATCACTTCTCGAAGATAAACGAAAGGAGGCATTCTTCATAACCGTCACAAATCTAACGCTGGATCGAGAATTTGAGATAACCAGTGTCTGGTTCAATGCAAACCCTAAGATTCCTGTAACGCAGGCAGATAGGCCGTTACCCAAAGCTCTTAAGCCCAATGAGACATGGGGCACTTGGCTTCCGGTGAGCAAACTGCCATTAGGGTATCACCACTATGCGTTCACGATGGTTCGAGTGATGCTTTCCAATGGTACGCTTGCCTATTCGAGAGAGAATGTCACTCATCCAGAAAAAGAGATCGTTCCCGCCGAGGAGATCAAATTTGAATGACCTTTGCAAAATAAGCTGTTGCTAGCCTCGGCAGCCGCTCAAGTTCCAAAGGGGTCCCCACGGGACTGACTTTATCAGCCACCGGCGTTTCACCACAGAAAGGTCTTGAGAATTTGAAATGAATCACCGTTATGTCTGTGCAACATTCTACAAGGATCTTGCGGCACGTCGCCGTCCTTCGAGTCCTTAACTCGCAGTGTCGTGGACAATTTAGCCGCGGTCCGTTAGAGGGCAAAAAGAAAGCGAGCGAAGTACACAGTAGTCTCAGTTATTTGAGTTGTCGTTTACTGATTCGAGTCAAATAATGAGTTGAATTAATAGCAGTCAGATTCTCCAATTGCAAAAACCGCAAGAAAGTGGTATCATCCTTCTACGGGAACTTACCTGGCAATCATAGATGGGAGCTATGTTGACAAGCAGATTCAGTTCAAACGCAGTCATAATCTAACAAAGTGCACCGGTCAACAACCATCGTTTTGCTGATCAACCAACGGCTCAAGTCCCAAAGGGAACCCTTCGGGACTGACGGGACCAGCCGCCGGCCTTTGGCCGCGTGTATGAGCTATACGGAATTTGCTGCACCTTGTGCGGCGTTATGTGTCTGTGACTCGCGGAGTCGTGGCAGCTTAGCCAAGGCGCGCTAGCCAGCCGAAAGGATAAACTCAATGTCTACAACCAATGATCGAATAGGCTTTATCGCTTTTCGTTTGACCTCCGTTTACTTAATCCTCCGCGCCCTGGATATCCTATCATCACTTGGGGTATTTTTAGCGAATACGCGCGGACAATCCCGATCAACTCAAGATAGCGAGGTTCTGATGGTGACGTATCTTGTTTGGTTCATTCTCTATATTATAGCCGCTGTTGTCTTCTATAAACAAGCAAAGAAGCTTTCCTTGTTTTTTCTCGCCGGAGAGGATGACGAAGAGCCTGGAAGCTCAAACTCCGATGAAGGATATCTGGAACGAATTGCATATACGATTGTCGGCGTTTATATCTTGGCAACGGTCATTCCTCACCTATCAAGAATCATTTATTCGGTATTTTATTCACAGATGTATTCTCAAGCTTTGACCATTGAAATTGTGTCAACAACAGCGTCAATCATTGTTGGATCGCTTCTTGTCTTCGGGGCTAAGAATTTACAGACCATTATTCGGAATGCGCGGGGCATTTAAGCGTCGCGGCTGGCTCACCGGCGGCTCAGGTCCTAAAGGAATCCCTTCGGGACTGACGGAACCGGGCGTCGGCTTCTTACACGATATCAAATATTTCAAATCCGGTCTTGATGCTATGACAAATTATCATTTGAATTCGTTGAACTGGAGCGTACACATGCTATTCTTGGCAGTCCTTACCGTATTGCCTGCAACTTGGACGAAGGCACAAGAGCTTACTGCAGTTCCGTATGTTGATCTCAACAAATACGCCGGGTTGTGGTACGAGATTGCTCGATTACCTAACAGTTTTCAGCAACAGTGCACTGAAGGCGTGACCGCAACATATACCGTGTTAGATGATGGAACCATCAAAGTCGTCAACAGGTGCCAAAAGGAAAACGGAGAGATTGATGAAGCAGAGGGCAAGGTCAAACGTGCAGACGGCGATACGTCCAATGCCAAACTCAAGGTCCGCTTTGCGCCTGCGATCCTCTCGTTCCTCCCCTTTGTGTGGGGAAATTACTGGGTCATTGACCTCGCACCCGATTATAGCTATGCTGTGGTCGGTGAACCAACCCGAAAATATTTCTGGATCCTTTCGCGGACGCCAGCTTTGGACGAGGGCACACTCAATATGATCCTTGACCGCGCAAAAGCAAAAGGGTACGATCTCACTGGCCTTATACGAACCAAGCAATCGATAAGGTAAAAACGGGGCGCATATTACTGGTTGCAATGCCCCATAAACGGAAGAAAGCTGCGCCATCACCAGCGACTCAAGTTCCAAACGGATCTTTTCGGGTGTGACGGAGTCACCATCGGCAATTCGCCGCGCGTGTAGTCTGCACAGAGCCTACTGCACGTTGCCGCTCTACGAGTCATAGACGGTTTGGCTCCGATCTGTTAAGACGCAGAACAATCATTCCACCGTCCACCACACGTAGGAGGTCACATGAAACGAGTCACTGGCATCGGCGGCATTTTTTTCAAGGCCAAAGACGCTCCGTCGCTGCAAGCTTGGTACAAACGGCATTTAGGAATCGATGTCCAAGCTTGGGGCGGAGCATCCTTCGATTGGACCGACGCCCATGGGAAACCGGTTGCTGGCACAACTGCCTGGTTGATCAATCCGCAAGAAAGCAATTACTTTGCTCCGAGTTCTGCCCCCTTCATGGTGAACTATCGTGTGGAAGACCTCTACGCCTTGGTCAAGGCCTTGAAGCAGGAGGGCTGCAATGTGCTCGAGAAGATCGACGAATCTGAATATGGAAAATTTGCCTGGGTCATTGATCCGGAGGGAAACAAGGTCGAGCTATGGGAACCGCCTCAGGGCCAATAAGCGGGCTCGTTCAACGCGAAGGTGAACTGTGCCCTAACCAGGCTCAAGCTCCAAAGGGATCCCTCGGGACTGTCGGCGAATACGGCAGCGATATCGCTTCACGAAAAATTTCTTTTGAGGAAATAACAGTGTCTGCCACGCATATAGTCTACGTCAAACTGGCTGCATGCCGCCGCAATTGATCCAGGAACTATACTGAATCCACAACAAACATTAGTCGCCGATAAACATGGAAAAGAAGAACTTTGTGGCTGCGGCCCTGGCAATTTCGTTCGGCTTTGGCTTTGCCTTTAATACAATCATTACAGATCAATTCAACAGCCAGTCACAGTCGAAAAAAGTGACAGGCATCGGTGGAGTTTTTTTTAAGTGCAAGGATCCCGAGAAACTGAAAGGTTGGTACAAAGAGCATCTCGGGTTGAAGACTAACCAATACGGCGCGATGTTTGAATGGCGTGAAGTCCCTGATACAACAAAAAAGGGGTTGACACAGTGGAGTCCCTTCCCCCAGACAACAAGATATTTCGATCCATCCACAAAAGACTTCATGATCAATTATCGAGTAGAAAATCTAGAACCGCTTGTTGATGAGCTAAAAAAAGAAGGAGTCACGGTTGTAGACACAATTCAGACGTACAGTTACGGTAAATTTGTTCACATCATGGACATTGAAGGGAACAAAATAGAATTATGGGAGCCCTAGGGCTTATTGGAACCGAATGAAATACATAATCGCATGCCACAGCGTCTATTCTGGTCAGCGGTTAAAGTCCCTAAAGAACATGCTTGGAAGTGTCGAAACCAGACGTCGACGATTTCGCATGAGCGAAATAACCAACGACTATCGCTCAGACGAGATCCTTTTAGCACCTACATAGGCCATTACTTCAGCGAACATTGCTTTTCTCTAACCGGGCTTCTCATTCGATTCGGAAGGTAGTGTGAAGCGATTTCAACATCTACTCAAAAGCGTTGCAGGCATAGTAGCCCTTCTCTTGCTTCTGTTCATAAGCGCTGGCCGAATAAATTATTATCAAGGCTGGATATTTTCAGCAATGAGCCTGTTTGGAGTTGTTGTAAATTTCACTTCGATAGGCGAAGACGATGAGCTTCGTATCGAGCGCTCGAATCCTCCGAAAGACGCTAAAGAATGGGACAGACAAATATTGAAACTTTCAGCCTTGGTTACAATAATCACTTATGTTGTCACTGGATTGGATTCGGGGCGCTATCAATGGTCCCCGCGATTAGGATGGGACATTTGCGTGCTTGGGATCGTTCTTATGTTTATTGGTCAGCTCCTCTTTATTTTGGCCAAGAAAACAAACAGGTTTTTTTCAAGCGTAGTGCGGATACAAACTGACAGAGGGCATACCGTCTGTCAGACGGGGCTCTATAAATTCGTGCGTCATCCCGGGTATCTGGGAATGATCATTTCCTGGGTTGGATTTCCTTTGTTACTCGGTTCGATGTGGAGCATCATCCCAATAGCTTTCGCCATTGTCCTTCTGTTAGTCAGAACATCTCTTGAAGATGAAGCTCTTATCAACGAATTACCGGGGTACAGTCAATACATCCAGAAAACCCGCTACAAATTGATTCCGGAAATATGGTGATACATGGTTGTTCTCCTGTACTGATTCACCTTTTGCCGCTTAACCAACAACTGAAGTCCCAAAGGCTCTCTTCAGGAATGACGGAACCTGCCTTCCCTTCAAAGATTAATTCTTTCGGACAATCACTCGGCAAAGTGAGTAGATGTTAGACGGCCTCTGTTTCGACAGAGAATACAAAAATTCATATTCGGTCGAACCCGCAACGATAACATTAACTAGATATCTCATCAAATCGGATGGAACGGTAGTAAGGCCCAAGGTTATCTTCGCCGATAGGCCTGTATTCTACGCCTTTGATATTGACGACGGCAAAAAGGAGAGCATTTCAATTTCGGCTGGGGGACAAGTTCACCGCCGTGGGATAAGTACGAACCTCAACGACCGATAGGCGGAAAATTAGGGAGGGCGATTTCGACATCACTCGACGTCTCTCGCCGACGTTGGAGGAATAAAAGAGTGCAGCAAAGTCAATGCGCCCTCAAACGACCATCATGTCAAATAAATAATTGCAAAATGAAACAGCATAAATTTCAGGCACGAACTTTTGTCCCCGTCGACATCGCTCGGCAACGATCATTGGAGGGGACGCCCTTGGCAACGTTTTCCCGAAGAGCGATAGCGTTCGTGCTCGACTTCTTTATCGTTGCCCTGATCGTCGGGGCTTCTGCATTGCCGGAAACCCTGAAAGCGGGGGCTGAATCCGGGAATTTCAAAATGGATATCGATCCTTTTCACGGATGGGAACTTCTGAGCCTCCCCCTATATTTTGGGCTAGTCACTTATTTCGGCCGAGGACAAACGATCGGCAAGAAACTGCTTGGAATCCGAGTCGTGTCGATCGTTCACGAACATTTGAATCTCTGGCATTCTCTGGAACGCTCCCTGGGTTACGGAGCATCGATGCTGGAAGGAGGATTCGGTTTTATCCAGTACTTTATTCATCCCAACAGGCAAACCGTTCACGATCGGATTGCAGAGACCATTGTCATCAGGGTCGAATCGAAGAAGGCGATGAAGTCTGCATAAAAGAATGGATCCCCTGCTCTCGACCACTTGTGTTTTCCATTCTCCCGATTATCTTTACTCCAACATCGATCACGGTAAGCGACAGCAAAGATCCGATATTATTCTCAAAGCACTGATTTCGAAACAACTGTTGTTCCATCGTAGTGAAGGATGAACAAGTATGAAAACGAGAAGCTTGTGCATTATTGCGGCGTTCTGCTCCCTTAATTCTGCAGTTGTTTTTTCGCAGTATATCGGCCAATTCACCTCGAAGCAAGCAATGAAACCTGAGCTGCAAGCGAAAGCGTACAGCTTTGATTTGTCGGATGTAACACTGCGCGACGGCCGCTTCAGGGACAACATGGAACGGGACGGAAAGTGGCTGTTGAGCATCGACAATAACCGGTTGCTGCACAGCTGGCGCGTCAATGCCGGCATGGAGACACATGCCCGGCCGTACGGCGGATGGGAAGGCTTGGACGTTGAACTGCGCGGCCACACCACGGGGCATGTTCTCTCCGGCTTGGCGCTGATGTATGCGTCGACGGGAGAAGCAGCTTACAAAAGCAAGGGCGATTCGCTTGTGAGCGCTTTGGCTGAGATTCAGAGGACCTTGAATCAAGGAGGCTATCTGAGCGCGTTCCCCCAGAATCTGGTCGACCGTGCGATCGACGGAACTCCGGTCTGGGCGCCGTGGTATACAATCCATAAAATCATGGCCGGATTGATCGACATGTATCAATACGCCGGCAATAAGCAAGCTCTCGATGTTGCGGCGAAAATGGGCGATTGGGCGTATCGCAAGCTTGAACACCTCTCCCCAGAACAATTGGCTGTCATGCACCGAACGGAATTTGGCGGAATGATCGAGGCGGCTTACAATCTGTATTCGATCACCGGCAACGTGAATGATAAAAAGCTGGCGGAATTTTTTTATGACCATATGATCCTCGATCCGTTGGCTCGACGGCTGGATACATTAGCTGGATTCCATGCCAATACGCAAATCCCGAAAATCACCGGCGAGGCGCGAGGGTATGAATTGACCGGCGATAAAAAGCAAAAAACGATCGCAGAATTCTTCTGGCAAACCGTCATCGACCATCACACATACGCGACCGGCGGCAACAGTGACGATGAATATTTTTTTGAACCGGATCAGCTTTCAAAGCATATATCGCGGGCGACAACCGAAACCTGCAATACGTACAACATGCTCAAGCTCACCCGCCATCTGTTCACTTGGACGGCTGATGTCAAGTACGCCGATTATTATGAGCGGGCGTTGTACAATCACATCCTGGCGTCCCAGGAACCGGGAACCGGCATGGTAACGTATTTTATGTCGTTTACACCCGGCACTTTCAAGACATATTGCGACAGGGACAATTCATTCTGGTGTTGTGTCGGCACCGGATTTGAGAATCACGCCAAGTACGCCGAAGGCATTTACTACCATGACGAAAACGGCATTTTTATAAACCTCTTTATTCCGTCGAAATTAACCTGGAAAGAAAAAGGAATCATATTGACTCAACGATCCCGATTTCCTGAAGAGGCTTCCACCCATCTCGCAATTCAAGAGATCAAGGACGGGAACGTGCCGCTTTACGTTCGTTATCCGTCATGGGCAACATCGGGGGCCGCAGTGACAATTAACGGGACCAAAGTGGAGATAAACCAAAAGCCGGGGAGTTACATCGTTCTGAAAAGAAATTGGAAGACTGGCGACGAAATTGACGTTACCTATCCGATGGCGTTGCATATGGTTGCAACAAATGACAATCCCAACCTTGCTGCGATCGAATACGGCCCGATCGTCCTGGCCGGAGCAATGGGGACTGAGGGAATGAACCCTCCGGCTCCATTTGCCAAAGATCAGCTCGATTATAGAAACGTCCCCGTTCCGCAAGATATTGATACGGCACTCAATGTTAACGGGAGAACAATAAACGATTGGCTGATTCCCGTGGACGGAAAGCCGTTGACTTTTAAGACGGTAAAAGCGGCTTCAAAAGAGATCACTCTGGTTCCCTATTACACAATCGATAAAGAACGCTATGTCGTTTATTGGAACCTGAAATAGCTCTTCTGCATTACGGCCTTTGTTCCATATATTATTTAAGAGAATCCCGTCCTTTGCGACGGAAGTTGTTCTTACGACGTGATAGCGAATGATATGATGAAGGGCGATGAGCGGCTGGAGCTGGTCTTGGATACCTGGCAAACGAATAATCGGGTGACGGAGTTTTTTTTCGAGCATCTGCCTCGCGAGTTATGGGAGATGAACATTCCCGGCGCGCCTCAAAAGTCCGTGCGAATGCTTGCCGGCCATATTCATAATAGCCGATGCATGTGGATAAAAATGGTCGGACGAAGGTACGGAATAAAACCCCCGGAAAGCGTTGACCGCCGTAGGGTCACCCGGCGCAACCTGCTCCGTGCATTAAAGAAGAGCAATGCCGTGGTCGTCGAATTGCTCAGGCGCGGCCTGAAGGGCGATGGAATATTGCGTATCAACGTGCCGTGGGCCAACATTCCATCCGATGTCGTGCACTTCATGACGTATCTTGCGGTCCACGAAGCCCACCACCGCGGACAAATTATTGTCGCGGCCAGAGCATCGGGCCTGCGGCTTCCGAAAGAAGTGACTTCCGGTCTCTGGCAATGGAAGAAATGGTCCAAGGAAATTCAAAGCCGTAGGACGGCCGGCGCCCGGCAGAGAAATAAACTGCAGTAATTTCCACCTTCGGAGTTCAGTTCTTTCGAGGATTTGCGTTTGCACAAAAAACCCCCGATAATGCACGCCGCGTTGTTCGGGTTGCTTCTGCTCCATGCGCAATCTTTGGCCAGCAAAAATCTCTCACTCTTGGTGATATGAGCCGACAAACCGTACTCAACTTCGTCGATGCAATTAACGAGCACAACGTTGAAAAGATCTGCTCGCTGATGACAGATGATCATAAATTCATTGATTCCCAAGGAATTGCTGTTGTCGGCAAGGTAAAAATGCGGGCCGGATGGACAGGATACTTCCAGCTTTTCCCCGACTATAAAATCGAGGTGACAGATATTTTCATCCGCGAAGACACGATCGCTGCTTTTGGATTTGCAGGCGGAACGTTCAAAGGATTAAGAGAGCAAAAAGGCAATTCCTGGAGACTTCCCGCTTCATGGAAGGCAGTCGTTAAAAACGAAAAGATTCAATTGTGGCAGGTTTACGCCGATGCAAAAATTCCTTATGACATCATCAGCAGATCGCAGAAACAGTGACCCCCCACATGCCGTCCGATGAAACCTTGGGGCACGACGTGCCGTTATACTGAGAAATGAAGTACTGCGCTGCTACCAGCCGCCGGCTTGCGCCCGTGCGAATCGCGAGGGGCGACAACAACTCAACAGGAACACACCATGTCCTTTCATCTCAGCGTTCTCCGAACACGCCTTCCGTTTTTTGTTCTGGCAATCAGTTCAATGACTATGGCTCAACGTCCGGTCTCTTCGCAATATCAACGTGACTCGCTCATTGCTGCAGCGAGGGAGATCATGGGCCTTCAAAAATACTGCGCTCTTATTACAATTGACTCACTCCATCGCGCCAATGTCAGAACAATGAATCCATTTCCACCGGAAGCCGACATGACGGTCTGGATGGCGACGAACAGCAGAAGCCGGAAAGCCGAAGAAATCCGTCGGAATCCTAACGTCTGTTTATACTATGCCGACCATGCCCAGGCACGCGGCTATGTGAACATGAAAGGGACGGCAATTCTCGTGGACGATTTGCAGGAGAAGCTTAAACGCAAAAGACAATACTGGACGCAAGCGTTTCCCGATTGGCAATACCTTCTCCTTATCAAAGTTATTCCCGAGGAGATCGAAGTCGTCAATTATTCAAAACATATTGTCAACGACAGCTTGACGTGGATGCCTCCGACGATCGGGTTCGCGAAGTAGCCGGAAAATTGCAGACATTCTTCCGGCATAATTGCCGGCCTGGACCATCCACGCCGAGTCTCCGGCGGCGAAACGAAGGACCTCTGAATTTGGCAGCTCTTATCAGACTTCACCTTCTCTTGCTGGCATCCGTTGCTCTTACAAGCTGTAAATTCGATTGGATGAGCGGCGATCCTTCAGTGTATGGAACCTGGCGGCTTGTCAAAAGGCAGGGAGCTTGGACGGGATCAATCTATGTTCCGGAGATTTCGGGTTATACCGCAAAAGTGATATTCCGGGAGAACGGCCTGGCTCAGTTCTATCGCAACGACACGCTTGTGAATGAAATACCATTTGCTCTCCTAAAGCAGAGATTTCCCGGGAGCAGAAGAGAGATCTTTATGATTCACTGGACACATAAAAATTTTCCCGACAGCCAATATGTTCTTTTCCCTGGAAACGACACGCTGCATTTGACGGGAAGAGAAAACGAGATCTCGCATTACTACTATGTCAAGGATGATCAATAGCTCTTCCAGACGGATATTGCGTCGCCGCATTGATGCGTGGCAGCGCACCGTATGAATCCTCTTCATTGATGCGGACCATTTGTTATCATGGGAAAAAAACAGCGGGCCCCACAAAATAGAACTATGACTCTCAGCAACCTCGAGCAACGGATGTACAAGAAACGCCTGCTCCGCCTGAATAAGCCGACGCCAGTGCATTCACTCGAGAACAAAACGATCAATCAGAATATCCACGAGGCGATCCCGTTTCTTCCATCCTCTTTTGTCGACCTCCTTTTTATCGATCCGCCGTATAACCTCACAAAGTCTTTCAACTCCAATTATTTTAAAGAAATGGCTCCGCAAGAATATGGTCTATGGTTTGAACCGTGGTTTGAGCGGATCCTTCCGGCATTAAAAACAACGGCATCGGTCTATGTATGCAGCGACTGGAGATCGTCGGGGATTCTTCAGCAAGTACTTCAGAAATTTCTTACTGTCCGCAACCGCATTACATGGGAACGGGACAAAGGCCGGGGCGCAAGGTCGAACTGGAAAAACAATACCGAGGATCTATGGTTCTGCACGGTGTCGGATGACTATACGTTCAACATCGATGCGGTCAAAATCAGGAAAAAGGTCATCGCTCCCTACACCGACGATGACGGGGAGCCTAAGGACTGGCAGAAAACCGGCAGCGGCAATTTTCGCCTGACCCATCCGTCGAACATCTGGACCGACCTTACCATCCCCTTTTGGTCGATGCCCGAAAACACAGACCATCCGGCACAGAAACCCGAAAAACTCCTGGCGAAAATTATCCTTGCAAGCTCGAATTCTGGCGACTTTGTTCTCGACCCGTTCGCAGGATCCGGCACGACGTCGGTCGTCGCGAAAAAGCTCGGGCGCCGGTATCTCGGGATTGAACTTGATGAATTCTATGCGTGTCTCGCAGAAAAAAGGCTCGCAAGGGCAGAAGCAGATAAATCGATTCAAGGGTACGCCGAGGACGTTTTCTGGGAACGCAATTCATTGCATGAGCAAAAATCTATTTCCGCCTCGGGTAAGCTTTCAAAAAATGGCAAAGCATCCGGCGGCCAAAACCTCAGACGAGCAAAGTAACGGTTCAATCCTGTCTACAGCGTTGGAACGAACGGGCCGATGAATGGACGCTTGGAACATTGCAGTGGCCTTTTCCTATGCTGCTTGGATAATATGAGTGAGCGAACCATGAACCCGTACACAAAGCACGATTCTTCCTCTACTCGTTTAGTGCGATGGATTGCAAGAGGAGTAAGCAGTGCAAGTGTGGGCGCCATTCTGGTCTTCGCCATTGGCGAGGGCTTTGACCCTCAACAGACCAGTCCGAAAGAATGGGTGCTTTTTCTTTTCTTCCCATTCGGCGTCGCTGCCGGGATGGTGATAGGTTGGTGGAGGGAAAATGTCGGCGCCGGAATTACATTCTTTAGCCTGACGATGTTCTATCTTACTCACTTTTTCTACCGGGGAATATTCCCTCACGGATGGGCATTCTTTGTTTTTTCGTCTCCCGGTTTGCTTTTCGTATTATGCTGGTATCGTTCGCGGAGAGACCATATTGCTCCCGCCGAGTGATTGCCAACTCTCCGCCAGACGGCCGGACCTTTCTTGATTCGTGCCATGCAAGAGGGATAAGATGAGCCTTCGGAATGCATCGTTAGCCGGTTATTTTATTCTGGTAGTGTCACTTGTCCTATTGGTGATCCAGAATGCCATTTTTGCTGCCGGTGTCATTCCAATATTCGTTCAGGGGATGGCTGTGATTATTATGGTGTGGGCCCGAACGACATTCGGCAGAAGAAGCTTTCATGCCGGCGCAGAACCTACCCAAGGCGGATTGGTTACTTCGGGACCGTACAAATACATTCGTCATCCCATTTACGCTTCAATTCTGTATTTCATGTGGGCCGCCATCTATTCGCATCCGGCAGACCTCACCATACTCTTGGGGATCATAGGTACGCTTGGGCTGTCGCTGAGAATCTATGCCGAGGAAAAGCTCGTCGTCGTTCAGTACCCGCAGTATGAGGAGTATGCAGCACGAACAAAACGAATTATTCCGTATCTCTTTTGATTGAATGATTGTTCTGAAAAGTAATATATTCAGTTTGTAGGGTCTCCATTCAACAAACATCGGAGGTGTTAATGTTTTATTTTTCCCTTGAAGTCATCGGCGTTTCAATTCTCGTATCATTATTTGCGACCTGGATAAAACTCGTCCCGCGGTATCCCGAACGAAAATACAACTTTCTACAACAAACACTCAACACAGGAATATTAAGCGTTCTTTTAACGGTCCTATTCTCATTCGAGATATATCCTTCCTGGACAATTCTCTTCGCTGCAATCCTTTTTGTCGTTTGGGTTTCAGTGAAGATCACCGGTGCGATAGTTTCGAAAGGGAGCGAACCTCTCGCAAAAACCAAAGATAGGAACGGATCTTCAATATAAAGCCAAAGCTATAACAGCCGACTTTGACGAGGCCGAGGTTCGATTCTTTAGCGGCGGCTTTTGGCGTGCAAAGGCAGTTCTTACCGCATGCAGGTAATGCCAGGCCCTTCCTCTATTCCTTTCCATTTTTTAAGAAGCTTCTTTTTTTTATTTCCCAAGTTGCAGAAGAAACTCCAATCTACTGAGATTGTCGTAAACTGTTAAAATTTTCAACACTCTTTTAGTTGAAAAATGAGAATATTCTAACAAATCATAGTTCCCCCCTACTTTGCATTGGGCACAGTTATTGCGTGATAAGTTCGTGCTTTTTGTATGAAAGCAAGTTATTTGAGAACATTGAATCATTTTTTGGAGGTTATCATGCGCAAGTTGAGACTAGAATTTATCTTGGCGCTCGTAGTGTTGGTTTGGGCCTTCCCCTTATACGGCCAGCATTCTTCAGGCGGCACACAGCCCACATATGTTGGATCCCCCGCGACAAATTGCCGGCCGTGTCACAACGGTACTACCGGGAAAATGGGGAAAGTTGACATTTGGTTGACGACCCTTCATGCAACGGCTTACGATTCGATCCCTGCATCCGAGCGTTCTTTTTTACAAAACTCCGTTTCGTGTCTCCCCTGCCACACAACGGGCTGGGACACCACGGTGACAATCGGCGGGTTCAGCGATTTCTTCCGCGACAATGCGCACACACATGCTGATACTCTCGGCATGCAGAATACCAAGAACGTCCAATGCGAAGATTGCCACAAGCCGTATTCGACCGGTATCGCGTACGATACGAGCTATGCAGCAGCGAAATGCGGACAATGTCACGGCGGCGATCCGCACACGCCGATTTACGAAGATTGGAAGAAATCAATGCACGCGATTTCCAAGTATACTTCAAGCGGCAAGCAAACGATGACCGCGACAAACACCCAATGCGCAGGGTGCCATACCTCCGAAGGAATGGTGCAGTGGTTTAACCAGACGACCATAACGCCGTCGATCGTTGTCGCCGATACAAGCATTTCGAATTCGATCGCTTGCGCGGGATGCCATGATCCGCACGGAAGCCCCAATGCCCATCAACTTCGCCTTCCCATCGCTCAGCTTTGCGAAAAATGTCATAATCCGGAATATCCGCAGGACAGCGTGGGTACGGCAGTCGGTAAAGCGGTCCATAATTCAACGGCGTACATGTTCGAAGGTAAAGGCGGATACGAATATCCCGGAAGCTTCTATCCATCTTCCGCACATACCACGGCACTCCCCAACAAATGCGTGACTTGCCACGTAGCAACAGTGACCCCGGCTTCCGTGACAGCGAATACGCCGGTGTATACGGGACACAGTTTTGTTCCGAGAAAAGAAGCCTGCGAGACGTGCCATGCCGATATCGACACAAGTTCCACGAATTTCGATTATCGAAGGACGCAGACAACGTGCGACAGTCTTGCAGCGGTCCTGGCGACCAAGCTTGCGACAGCGAAGAATAAAGCAGATTCATCGTCGCTCGGGTTCATGCATGCAAAATTCAACTACGACTTCTATACCGGCGACGGCAGCCATGGCATTCATAATGCTGACTACGCTAAAGGGTTGTTGATTTCCGCGATCACGAACTTCTCGCTTACCGGAGTTAGAATGACGGATCCGTCGGTTCCGGGAGTGTTCGATTTGAAGCAAAACTATCCGAACCCGTTCAACCCGTCAACGTTCATCGATTACGATTTACCGAAAGCATCGCATGTCACCCTGAAGGTTTTTAGCGTCACCGGACAGGAAGTTGCGACGCTCGTCAACGAGAATCATGAAGCGGGACATTTCACGGTCCAATTTAACGCCGGAACGCTTGCCAGCGGCATCTACTTCTACCGTCTGCAAGCCGGAGAATTCGTTTCGACAAAGAAACTCCTCCTGTTGAAGTAACGACCGAGGTCCCCTTATCGTCATTGTTCGTAGAGCAGTGATCGAAGAAGCCGCCTGAGCTGCATGAGGCGGCTTCTGTTTTTCTTGATTCTTCCTCCAATAAAAACTACATTCGTTGCACGTATCGACCGGTCGGGGGCGGACGTTCGAAGCCCCCTGTTTCGAAATTCGATGAAAGGGGCTCGTGGCTCTGTATGAGAGATTTTAACTGCGTACGATTGAATGTCGCTGCGATTCAATGACCTTTGAAGAGAAAAGACTTTATCACCAGATCCACCCGATAAAACTGTTCGTCGATCTCAGCACCGCCCTCGGCTCGACCTTCCTTTTGTGGCAGCGATCGGTCATTGCCGCAATTCTTCTCGGGTTCATTCCCTCCATGATGGTTTCCTTCGCGCTGATAAAATATGTCGATCTTGACTTTTACAAAAGCTCTATGATGGGACGGTACATCAACAGATATCTCAATTCTCGGAGCGTTGATGGATTAAGGTTCACCGGATTTTTTGTAATGTTGATCGGAGGATGGTATCACGATTTGCGAGTGCTTGCAATCGGATCGTGCATCATCGTTGCCTGCTGGTCGTACGGCCTCGTGATTCAACGTCTTCGCAATGCATTCAATAGACGACAAAAAGAACGTTAACTCCCTAAGATAATGGTCGCCATTGGGAAGACTCCATTATTAAAATTAGACCGCCTCTCCGAACCCGGCTGCGCGGAGATCTTTGTAAAATTCGAAGGGGCTAATCCCACCGGAAGCATGAAAGACCGCATGGCCCTCTCGATGATCGAGGGGGCGGAAAAACGGGGAGAGTTAAAAGCGGGGGGAACCGTCGTCGAATATACCGGCGGCAGCACCGGCAGTTCGCTTGCCATGGTCTGTGCTCATAGAGGCTATCATGCGCACTTTGTTTCGTCCGATGCGTTCGCAGAAGAGAAACTCCGGACGATGCGGGCGTTCGGGGCGATGCTCGACATCATTCCAAGCTCCGGCGGCTCGATAACGGCAGCGCTCATTGATTCGCTGGTCAAACGAGCGAAAGAGTTATGCAGGGAGCCGAACACGTTTCTGACCGACCAGTTCAATAACACGGACAACAAAAACGCCTATCACGCTATGGCCCGCGAAATATTGGACGTTCTTGGTAATTCGATCGATGAATTCATCACGGGCGTTGGAACGGGAGGAAGCTTCTCCGGGAACGCCGAAATTTTGAAACAAAGAATTCCGCACATCAAATGCATCGCCATTGAACCGCGAAGCGTTCGAGCTCTTTCAGGCGGGGATATTTCAGGAACCCATAAGCTCGAAGGAATCGGAGCTGGATTTGTGCCGTCAATCTGCAGATTAGATCTGGCCGATGAGATAATGCCCGTATCGGATGAAGATGCATACGAAACGGCCCGAGCACTGGCCCGGAAAGAAGGGATCTTTGGCGGAGCCACGTCGGGAGCAAATGTCTGGGCCGCAATTCAAAGGGCAAGGATCGTCGGCCAGGGGAAGAAGATCGTAACAATTATTTGTGATTCGGGCTTAAAATATCTTGACGGGGACTTGTATAGGGAATAATATGCATATTCACGATACCATTCGGGTGAAAGCCATGGACAGATTGAAGTCGATGAAAATGATGACGGCACTCATCCTTGCAATGCTGGCATTTTGGAATCCGGCATTCGGACAGCATGCTGGCGTTTCAAGTGAATCCTCCGGATTTGATTCGTCGCTGGCAAGAAGCCTCGGGGCCGACGAATACGGGATGAAACATTATGTGATGGCATTCCTGAAAGCAGGCCCTGTGAAGATCCAAGACCCTGCACAGAAGGCAGAACTTCAACGAGAGCATTTACGGAACATCATACGGCTGGCGAATCAAGGGACGCTGCTGATCGCAGGCCCGTTCCTTGACGACCAATCATTGAGAGGCATCTTCATTTTCAATGTCGAATCGATCGAAGAGGCGAAAAGCATCGCCCAAACAGACCCCGCCGTCAAGGCCGGCACATTAGTTCTCGAACTTCATCCATGGTACGGATCGGCCGCACTCGTTGAAATGCCAAGAATTCACAAACGCTTGGAAAAAAGGAGCGTCGCAGAATAGTATTCACTTTTCTCGGCACTTTTTTTATAGCGCAAACTGAGCGTACAATTTCCATCATAAAGGAGACTGAATGGCTACCATTACCGACGACTACATGCGAGAGATGCTGATGAAATCGCGGAATTACTCCATCGTCATTTTGAAAGCAACCGCGAAAAGAAGCGAACAGGGTGCGGAGAAAATCGTCTTTGAGCATGCCCGGAGGAATTTTTCGCTCCGCGCCGACGGCATCCTGCCAATCGTCTGTCCGATCACCGACGAGAGCGAAGTGCGGGGCATCGGCATCTTTAATGCGAGCCCTGCTGAAGTGAAACAAATTATGGACGGGGACCCGGGGGTGATGGCGGGTATTTTCACGTATGAAATTCATCCGGGTAAAAGCTTTCCCGGAGATGCCCTTCCGCGTTAACAACCCCCTGGTCTACCTTATCGGATGGCAATTCCTGACGCCTCAGCATCCACACATTTCTAGAAAATGGCGTAAATCACTCCCAGCTGAAGACCTTCTTTTGCCTGTGTTCTGAGCGACTGGTCTCTTTGATAGACCACCTGATAATCGAAGTGCACGTTCATGAAGGAATTGATCCTTGAATTGATCGTGTTGTCCCAGCGGACATCCCAAACGTCAAGACTTTCAAAACGTGAAAAGAGCCTTAAGCCGGTGTTCAGAATGACATTGTCGGCAACTTGAAGCTTCTCCTGAGTGACCGACTCAAAGCCAGTTTCAAATTTGAAGGCCTCTATTGTCTTCGTCGTTGAAGGATTGTCCGTGTATTGGCGAAACCGGTTCGTAAAGACCTCCTGGGAAGCGAAACCAAGCCTCGTCGTGAGCGATTGGAGTTTGTTGTACGTGAACCCTATGCTTTGAGTAACGTACCCGGGATCAAAAAAATCAGCCGTCGGCACCGGCGGGTTTGAGCTGTACGAATACCCCTGGGCTATCGTCGTAACGATGGAGTTGCTAAAGTATGGATCGGTCGCCCACCCGATGTCGAAGGACAACACGCTCTCCAAGTTAAAATCGTTATCGTTCGTGATCGAACCCTGCCCTCCTAATTTTGTTCTGCCATAACCGAGCTTCAACCGGTTGCGGACCGTCCACACCTCTCCCCGGTAGTCCAGTCCAAGATTGCCCGCCGCCGTCCAGGTGAATGCGTTTGACCCCCCCTGCGTCCAGTTGCTGAACGCGATCTGACTGATATTCAACCCAGTGATCACGGTCGGGATCCAAATGTTCATTGAGTCCCTTTTTAGGGCTTCGACCTTATTGACCATTTTGGTGGAATCAATTCCGTAAGCGTACACGGACGCGTTTATCATTATGAGAGAAAGGAACAATCTCACGCCAATCACCGCCTTTCGCGATTAGTAAAGAACCAGTTATTGTCAAGTTTGCTGGGATCTCGAAGGAACCTGGCCCCAACCCCTCGGATTCGGCAATCGGCACAAACCACAATTTCCATCGATGAAAAAAGTTACGGAATTTTATTTTCACCAGCAAAGAGCTTTTCCTGCTCTTGGAAAAACGGTTGCGTTTATCGCGGGGAACGACTAGATTTAGCACATCGATGGGGAAAAAGCATAAACTTCTTTTCCTGGTGTCATCCCTGAAATTGTCTGAACGGAATCGGTCAACTGTACGCCGAAGAGGCTTCTTTGATACTCACGAGAGGCTTCTCGAAAAAGAATATCTTTTGGCTCTCTTTTTATCTCATGAATAAGCAATCCGCATTCCATTTTCCATCACTATCGTGAGGAACGGTTTATGCCTGATATCCTGCATCGAGTTGGGATCAACGCGTCCCCGCAAAGAGTATTCGAAGCCCTTTCCACGATCGACGGGCTCCGCCGCTGGTGGACGACCGAAACCGCGGGGGACACAAACAAGGGATCCGTCATTGATTTCGGTTTCTGCGAAATGAAGGTGCTCGATTCCACGGCGGGAAAATTAGTGCGGTGGAGGTGCATTCGCGGCCCCGAGGGCTGGACGGGTACGGAGGTCAGCTTCAATTTGATTCGGAAGGATCAACAAACATTCGTACTCTTCAAGCACGCAAAATGGAAAAGACCTATAGAATTTATGCATCACTGCAGCACGAAGTGGGCCGTCTTTCTTCTGAGCCTGCGGGATTGGGTCGAGAGAGGCGAGGGACGTCCGGCTCCCTACGATATTAAGATCCACGTCGGCGATTAAAAGCGTCCGCTGGTTTCCCTATGAAGAAAATAATTGTGAGTATAGTTGTCGGTGGCATGCTCGGCATAGCGGGCGGGCGCTATGTATTCGTTGGTTCCGCATTAAGTCTGATTCCCTGGGGATTGGCCGGTCTCGCACTGGGATCTTGGTGCAGCAAGAAGGAATGGGCATATATCGGCGGATTCTACGGCTTCATTCTCTCGTTTGTCTTTATGGTCGCAGGGTACACGGGGGGCGAACCGTTGCTCGGTCGTTTGCCATTCTTTGCAATATTCGGCGGTGTCGGCGGCGTATGCGGCATTCTTCTCTCTTGGATCGGATTTACCCTTAGAAGAAAGTACAGTAAAAGTCCGTCGCGATCCTTCGCCAAATCATGACTGTTGCTATCCTCTTGCTGGCGGTGCTTCTCGGAGTCCTGCTCTTCGCTGCGCGAAAGCCCGATATCCTTGAATTCTGCCGCGAAATAGAGATCAACGCCCCGCCGGAGAAAATTTTTTCTCTGATCAACGATTTCCACTGCTGGCCGGAGTGGGCTCCTCAGGACACGGCGGACAGCTCAATGAAAAGGGCGTTCAGCGGACCGCCGAACGGCAGAGGTGCAGTGTCCCGGTGGACAAGCAACGGAAGTGCAGGCCGCGGGAAGATGGAAATTATTGAGTCTGCCCCTCCCGTGAAGGTCAAGGTGAACGTTGAGTTTGAAAAGCCGTTCAACGTCATCAACGTTAACGAGTTCATCATCGAGCCGGCTGGCAGTGCAACGAGGGTAACATGGAGAATGAAGGGGGCAATTCCTTTTCCTGCAAAAGTTATGAGCGTTGTCTTCCCCATTGATCGGATCATGGGGAAGCACTTTGAAGATGGGCTGCGTTCGTTAAAAACAGTCAGCGAGCGGCAAGATTTTGTCTCACAATAAACCGGGACCTTGAATCCGAAAGATGCAGAGATGTCGGTGCGGTGTTCAATGACGCCCTCCCTCTAACCATTTCTCTCGCAACAATGGCAACCATAATCAGAACGGACTCGGAAAATAAGGACTTCGTGAAATTGGTGCGCGAGCTCGACGCTGATTTAGCGAAGCGGGATGGCAAGGATCATGGATTTTATGCGCAATTCAATAAGATCGATAAGATCAAATATGTCGTGGTTGCGTATGAAGATGCAGTACCGGTCGGATGCGGGGCGATCAAAGAATATGCATCCGATACCATGGAAGTGAAAAGGATGTATACGCTCCCCAACCGGCGCGGGAAAGGAATTGCGACCGACGTTCTCAGGGAGTTGGAGCAATGGGCTGCTGAGCTGTCATACTCGAAGTGCATTCTTGAGACTGGGAAAAAGCAGCCCGAAGCGATCAGACTGTATGAAAAGAATGGATATTCCCGGGTACCAAATTATGGCCAATATGCAGGGATTGAAAACAGCGTCTGTTTCAAGAAAATGATCCTTCCGGAACAGCATTAGCTCCTTCAATGTTCAGATCGGACAGAAAATATCATGAGTAAAAAAACAGCATCGATTCTATTTTTAGCGGTGTGTTTACTCCTTGCGCTCCTTCTTCTCACGAAGACGATAACGACAACAGTCAGCGGATTTCTTTTTGCGATCGCTCTGGTGATATTCGGCGGATTGTCAAGAGGGATTCGATCAAAACAAGGATCTTTGTCTCTGAAGGAGAAGGAACACTCAAAGTGACGTGCGACTTAATTTGAACACTTCAATGTGCTCGATATCACCGTATCTTTCTTTGAAATACCCTTTCTTTAGCAGGGGTTGATGCTGCTGCGTGACAGGGAACTCACCATGTTATCCGCCGGACGGCCTAATATCAACCGGCCCCGCGGTTGCACCTCGAAAGGATCTCACTTCATGACGATGAATCGAACGCGTTCCGGCTGGTGCTTGCTAGCCTGCTTTTTGATGATATCTTCAATCTGTATGTCTCAACAGAAGTTTGATGTCGTCTATCTCAAGTCAGGAGGCAAGGTCATTGGAACTCTTGTCGAAAAAAAGGAAGGCATACCGGTCATCATTCAAATGCAATCGGGGGAACAGTTGACGATTCCCTGGGCCGATATAAAGTCGTTCGACGTTATTGTTGTCCATCCGCAGAAAATTGACTCTGCTGCAGCCACACAGGCGGTCGAGCTGCCGCCGGAGAATGCCTTGTATGCTGAGGCAGCCGGAGTAGGTCTGCTGTATTCGCTCAACTACGAGCGAATGGTCTCCGATAATGTCTCCCTCAGAATCGGATATTCCTCATGGTCGTTTACCCTTCCGTTCATTTTTGTGTCAGAGTCAGTTTCATTTACTGGTATTCCGATCATGGTCAATCTCCTCGAAGGCAGAGGAAATAGCAAACTGGAGATTGGAGGAGGTCTCCAGTTTTGCCAGGTGACCACAACAAGCAGTACCGTTGGTTTTTTCAACTCCGGGTCCTCCAGTACATCCGCAAGCACAGGGTTTACCCCTATCGGGGTCGCTTCCATCGCGTACCGGTATCAGCCGAACGGAGGAGGTCTACATTTTCGCGCCGCCCTGGATCCTCTGATAAGTTCCGGCGGAATCAAAATGACAATCGGTCTCAGCCTGGGCGCCTGTTTCTGATCTGCACGTGATGATCGAGGGGTTGGATAAACAAGCTTTCGTCAGCCGGCAGGATAAAAAAAGGTAATTTGTGCTTGTCGCCGCGTGTTATCCGGCATTCCTTTTTCTTCTTGATTCTGCCGGCGATTACCGCTACATTGCTCTGTGTGAATGAGCTTTGCAATTTGTCGGGGCTTTTGATTCTTTTCCGCTAGGAACTATCCTTTCTCCGCAAGAAAGTCTGGTAATGACGGCTCGGTGTTTCAGAAAACAAAATCCCAAGTTCTTCCCCTCGATCGCTGACATTTACAGTTCCATTCTCTCCTTCAGGTTCATCGGCCGCCTCTTGATTATCTCAAGTCCCATCCTGCTCTTCTTGTCGATTCCCCTCTTCGGACAAGCGGCCGGACCGCGCTTAGTGATATCGCATGTGACCGGCGGCTGTTACGTCTACACCACGTCACGGATGTTGGATGGAATCCTGATCCCTGCGAACAGCATGTATATCGTCACGGACAGCGGCACGGTGATGATCGACACGCCGTGGGATACAACGCAATTTCTGCCGCTGCTCGACTCAATCCGGATCCGGCATCGATCGAACGTTGTCCTCTGCCTGGCGACGCATTTTCACAGCGATAGAACGGCGGGGCTCGATTTCCTGAAACAAAAGAGAATTCCGACATTTTCTTCCAAATTGACGTTTGATCTGTGCCAAGAGCGTCATGAAAAACAGGCTGCGTACTTCTTCACAAAGGACACGACGTTCCTTGTGGGTGGTCATCGCTTCTTCGCCTACTATCCGGGCGAAGGACATACCAAAGACAACATCGTCGTTTGGTGCGATGATGAAAAGCTCCTTTACGGGGGATGTCTGGTTAAAAGCTCAGACGCAGGTGATCTTGGCAATCTTGCGGATGCGAATACCGCAGAATGGCAGGCCTCAATCATGAATGTGATTCATCATTTTCCGGAGGCGCGGTTTGTGATCCCGGGGCATTTTGGTTGGAAGGATAAACGGGGTCTTGAGCACACACTGAAGCTCCTGGAGGATTACAAGAAACAATCATCGAACTCACACTAACACCTCAGGGCACAATTATGGAAGACACGCACATGTTTGGACCATCATTCCTCGTCGGTATCGTTGTCATCTTGATTTTTATTATCGGGATCCGCATCATTCGGCCAACCCACCGGGGGCTCATCGAAAGGCTCGGCAAATATAAGAAATTTGCCGGCCCGGGGTTTCACTGGGTGATCCCGATGATCGACCGGATGTACTTGATCAACACGACAGAACAGATGATCGATGCCGAGCCGCAGGAAATTATTACGAACGATAATCTGAATGCGATGGTCGATGCACAGATCTATTACAGAGTGAAACCTGACGAAGAAAGCGTCAAGAGCTCGCAATACAATGTGAACAATGTCAATAACCAGATCGTGAACCTCGCCCGGACGACGTTGAGGAACATTATCGGCACTCTGACCCTCAAATCGGCCAACAGCGAGAGGGGGAAAATCAACGACGAACTGCACCGCATTCTGATCCAGGAGACGTCTTCATGGGGGATCGATATCGTCCGCGCCGAGCTTAAGGAAATCGACCCGCCGAAGGATGTCCAAGATACGATGAATAAAATAGTAAAAGCCGAGAACGAGAAGATCGCGGCGATCGATTTTGCCACAGCAGCAGAAACGACCGCCGACGGCGAAAAACGCGCGTCAATTAAAAAAGCTGAGGGGATCAAACAGGCCAAAATTCTCGAAGCTGAAGGAGACGCCGAAGCAATACGGCTGGTAAACGAGGCGGCCGACAAGTATTTTATCGGCAACGCACAACTGCTGAAAAGGCTCGATACGGTCCAGAGTTCCCTGGAACAAAACGCGAAGGTGGTGATCTCGGGAAATTCAGAGCTCGTGAACGTGATCGGCGACCTTGCGGGAGTGGTGCCGTTAAAACGTCTCCCGTCTGATCAAAAACCCGTGACGTAGCCGGCAACGAATGCCTCTGGCTGAAATCTTACATGAATGAGAAATCACAAATCGTAAGGCTGGTCAACGCGTTGGCGTGCGGAATTCTCCTTCTATCGTCCATCAGCGCGGCACAGACAGATTCGCTTGGAGTGCGCGAAGGGGTTCGCCGGATGGCTGATGCGATTGTCCGCGACCTGCACGGCGAAGGTCCGGCTGCATGGCTAAGGTATTTCTCCCATTCAGAGAATTTCTTTATGGCATCGGACGGACAGCTCTCATTTGCCAATACAGGCTGGAAATTGCGAAACGCCCACTGGTCGTCTCTGCATCACAGTCACTGACATCCATCTCCGTTGTCCTTAAAATAATATGCCAGGAATTTTTGCTGATAGATCGTTGAAGCCGACCGATAAGATGCTTTCGGAAACGCTTGGCAAGTCGTATGAATTGTGGCAAGCGATCAGAAATGCTCTTGCGGAGACATACGGACCGTTGACCGAGGAATGGAAATTCTACGGTTCAAATTCCGGCTGGACGCTCAAACTGCTGCTTAAAAAGCGGAACCTTTTTTTCTTTTTTCCCTCCAAAAAGTTTTTCAGGATTGCATTCGTCTTTGGAGATGATGCCGTGCGGCAAGTCGAGCACAGCAGTCTCCCTGCGGCGATGATTCAAGAGTTGAAGAATGCGAAACGTTACGCGGAAGGAAGAGGACTTCGGTTGGAGGTAAGAAAAAAAGCCGACGTCAACGATATTGTCACACTCACCGCAATAAAAGTGAGAAACTAGCGCACCGTACAGAAAAAGGGGAAGGAACGTCAATCGTATGGCAGCACATCAGGCCGCAGAACGATTTGAAGAGGTCATTGCAGTCCGACCTGAAGATATTGACCAATTCGATCACGTGAACAACGTTGTCTATGTGCGGTGGGTGCAGGAAGTGGCAACCGCCCACTGGAATGCAGCTGCAACTGCCGCCCAAAAAGAGACAATCGGCTGGGTTGTTGTCCGCCATGAGATCGACTACGTGAACTCGACCCGGCTGGGAGACAAGATTATTGCACGCACCTGGGTGGGGGCGGCCGAGAAGAACATTTTTGAACGGCACACAGAATTGCTTCGGGCCGCCGACATGAAAACGCTCGCGCGCGCCCGATCACTCTGGTGCCCGATCAACTTGAAAACATTTAAGCCGACAAGAGTCGACGCAGATGTTTATGAGCGATTTTCAATACCGGTCAATCATCCCTGACTGGCGGTAGTTCAATGTGTTCAGCTTGAGCTCTGGTTTGTGCCGTTCTCAATCCGCGCGCGGCGGCCATCTTCGATGCAAATGCGCGCACTTGAAAGGAATCATCATGAAGCAACAATGTCATATTTCATTTGTCTACGGAAGCTGGATCTTCGCCGTGTGCGGCCTTTGTTATTATGTGTACGAAAGGAGCTTTGTTCAAGCGGCCCTGTGGCCTTTATTCATTCTCTTTTTTCTTTGGCTCTACGTCCGGCTCTTCCCTTCTATTTCCCGCTACATGGGATACGGGTCTGTTGAAGATCGTCCCGCAGAACACGTGGCTCCTTCCGGAGTTAAAGTGACCCTCTATACGGGCCTTGGATGCCCCTTCTGCCCGATCGTCAAGCGAAGGCTGATCGAACTTCAGTCGCGAATGTCGTTTGAGCTTCGCGAAGCCGACGTGACCTTCAAACCGGAATTGCTCGTTTCAACAGGAATCCGCTCCCTCCCCGTTATTCAGATCGGCGAGGCACGGTGGATAGGAAACGGCACAAGCGCTCAATTGGCCGAGTTCATTACGTTGCATACCCCTCACCATGCGGAAGCGGCGTCGGTCCCTGCATAGCTACGATCAGCGGAGAGAACTTACCTGCTGTAACTGCGGCGGGAATATCAGATTGCAAACTCCGTAAAAATATGCTATCATAGTCACAGGGAATTTTTGCCGTTGAACCCAATGTCAAGAGGGAATGCGGAGCCGAGACGTACGAGGTTTCTTCCTGTTTTTCCTCAATGGATCTTTGATCAACCGCATATCTATTTGCCGCTATCACGCCATTTCGAAAGGACTGCGATGCGCCGCACTTTGCTTGCGCTGGCGTTGAGTTCACTTACGCTGATCTCACAAAGCGATGCCGATGATCTTTACTTCCAAAAAGACTCAACTATCATCCGGTGGTCGGAAGGAGACAACGAACAGGATACCATTTGGCAAGCGCCGTTCATGATCCAGGATGTCTCCGTGAGCCTGGATGGTTCCTTCATCTGTTTCACCAAATCTGCTGTTGCGGATGAATCCCGTCCAGAACGGGAAGTCGGGTATTTTTCGGTGAAGGAAGGATCGATTTCGATCATCCCGTCCGGCAC
Source organism: Bacteroidota bacterium (assembly GCA_035506275.1). Lineage (NCBI taxonomy): Bacteria > Pseudomonadati > Bacteroidota > Bacteroidota bacterium. Next base: position 442,715 of record DATJPT010000019.1, on the reverse strand, counting down.
AAAGTTCAACTTTGGGGCGATCATCTCGCCGTCCGATCGCCTGATTGCGTTCAGCTATCTTCCGGACAAAGGAGAGTGGAAAACGGCTGTCTTTGACCGCATCACGCGAACCATCGCGTATGACGTCGCTCCGGCAGCTGCGGGAAACAGCTATAATGCTTTTGCGTGGCAGACGGACTCCCTCCTCCTCTTTCAAACGATGAACAAGGTCATCGAGGCGGACCTTCACGGCCAGTTCAGAAGGGAGTTTACGCCTCCCGATAGTTTGATGGAGTTCACTGTTCCCGGCGCGCAAATGCTTTTTCTGGATGACAGCATCCGCGCGTTCGTCTGCGAAGACGATGGCCGTTCGATGTTCGAAGAATTCGAAGGACCTCCGACGAACGTGTTCATCTGCCGCCCCGGCAGAACCGCACGTGTGTTCAAGGAAAAGGAAGATGTCAACAGCTGCATTGCCCATGGGAGAAGCCTGTACATCGGATACACGGATTTCACGCATTCGAAAAAAGGAAAAGCCATGCTTATCCGGTACGATTGGGTAAAGGGAACGAAATATTTTCTCGCGCCCTCAGGAACGATTGTCGGAGTGCTCGATTGAACTTTCACTGCGTCGGCGGACCGAACATTCCCTTTTTGTGAAATGAAAACCATAGCGGCGCTATCCGATATCCACGGCAACATACTCGCCCTTCAAGCGGTTGTCGCTGATCTTACCAAAAGGCGTGTCGATGCGGTGGTTAATCTTGGCGACCACGTTTCCGGCCCGTTGTGGCCGGGGGAGACGATTCAATTTTTAATGAAGCAAGCATGGACCCAGATTTCGGGGAATCACGACCGGCAGCTGGTGAAGAACGATCCACGCAAGCACGGATTGTCCGACGCATACGCCTTCAAATCTCTGCATGCCGAAGAAAAGAAGTGGCTGGAACAACTGCCGCCGACAGCAGCGTTGGATAAGGAAGTTTTCCTTTTTCACGGAACACCGTCGAATGATACGGAATACATGCTGGAAACGATCAGCCACGGCAGAGCAGTCCTTGCCTCGAAAGATGAGATCAGCAAGAGGCTCGGCAGCTCACGATCCCGCATCATGCTCTGCGGGCATACCCATATACAGCGGGCAGTTGAAGCGGAAGAGGGTGTCCTTATCGTCAACCCGGGCAGCGTCGGGCTCCCCGCGTACAAAGACGAGCTTCCTGATCCTCATGTGATCGAATCGGGCTCGCCGCATGCCCGTTACGCAATCTTGCGATTCGACAAGCTATGGAGTGTGGAATTGATTGCCGTTCAATACGACTGGGAGCAGGCAGCAACGCGAGCGGCACACAACGGCCGCCAAGATTGGGCATTCGCTCTGAAAACCGGTTTCGTCGCGCAATAATCTTCGGACCTCAGCATGAACCAAGCCGCCGTGCAGGAAACAAAATTAACCAAGGTCGATTTTTCCAAACAAGGTCGGGTCACGGACAATTTCGAGGATTGCACGTTCGAACATTGTTCTTTTTCGAAAACAAACCTCTCCAACATTATTTTTTCGGAATGCACGTTCATCGGTTGCGATTTCAGCATTGCGGCGCTGGCGAAGACCGTGCTGCGGGGAGCGTGCTTCAAAGAATGCAAACTGCTCGGGCTCCATTTTGAACAATGCAATAACTTCATTTTCACCGTCGACTTTGAAAATTGCATCCTCGACCTCTCCTGTTTTTACAAGCTTAGCTTGAAGAAAACCCGCTTTCGGAAATGCTCCCTGCATGAAGTCGATTTTACCGAGTGCGACCTGACCGGAGCGCTCTTCGAACACTGCGACCTCAGCGGGGCAAAATTCGACAGGACCGTTCTTGCCAAAGCCGACCTCCGCACGTCATTCAACTATGCGATCGACCCTGAACGAAATCGGCTGACAAAGGCTAAATTTTCGGCTGCCGGAATTGCCGGCCTTCTGGGAAAATACAATATTGAAATCGACTAGAATGATCCATGGATAACTCAAACGACAATGAATACACGAACGCCGGCCACGCACTCAACTACCTGGCGAGAGCAGACACGTTTCCCCATCGGGCCGAAGGAGAGGCTGTCATTGTCGAGCTGTTGCCGCCTTCTCTCAGACGAGTGCTTGACGTAGGCACGGGAGACGGACGTCTGCTGGCAATCGTAAAAGAAGCGCGCCCCGGCGTCGAGGGTGTTGCGCTCGATTTCTCTCCCACAATGCTCGCAGCTGCGAGAGAGCGTTTCACCAACGACCCGGCCGTTTCTGTGATCGAGCATAATTTTGATTTTCCGCTGCCGAAGCTCGGGCTCTTCGATGCAATCGTTTCAAGCCTGGCGATTCATCATGTCGCCGACAAGAGAAAATATAACCTTTACAGCGAGATCTTTTTGATGCTCAAGCCAGGCGGAATATTCTGCAACCTTGAGCATGTCTCATCGCCAACGTTCTCTCTTCACGAAGATTTCTACGCTGCGATCGGAATGGATGCTGCAAATGAGGACCCGTCCAACAAATGCGCCAGCGTCGAACTTCAGCTTCAATGGCTGCGAGAGATCGGTTTCGATAATGCCGATTGTTACTGGAAGTGGCGGGAATTTGCGTTGCTGGCCGGAAAAAAGAATGTGTGACACATTATGAGAAAAGTTCTCGCTTGTGAGATTCCCATCCCTCCGAAACTCTATGAAACGAATTTGGCTGTATGCGGGCGTTGCCGGCGCTTCGATAGCTCAGTTTTCCGTTGAACGATTCTGGAACAGTACCGTCAGTGCTGATTCGTTTAGAGATCTTCATGCGGTCCTAGAAGATGCTCCGCACCTTCTCTCCATTTTTTTCTCTCAACTTGCTTTCGCCATCGTCATCGGCTTCTTCTACCTTCATGTCCCGCACCAAAAGCGAAGCGTAAAATCCGGGATTACCATCGGGGCGATTCTTGGACTTTTAACCGGATTATCTCAATTTCTCTCTTGGTATGCAATGTTCGATATTCCATTCCCTCTCGTTGTTAGAGAAGCAACAAGAATGACTTTGCTAGGAGTTGCCGGCGGGGGAATAATTTCATTTGTTGAACTCAAAATGAATACAAGGCATCCGCCGACGGGCGCATAAACTATTGCTCAACTTAACTTCTTCCTGCCCCATCTTTGAGAGAACACTATGAAGATGAAGCACAACGTTACGATTCAAGAGGCACAACAATCCGACGCTGAAGCGCTTGCGTGGTTATCCGGAGAACTTGGATATCCGGCGACAACATCGGAGATAGAACATCGGCTAAAGGCGTTATCCGCTGACCCGCGTCATACAATTCTCGTCGCAAAGGATGGCGCACTCCTCGGATGGATTGATGTTGCGGTGATTCACACACTTGAGAGCGACTCGTTCGCCGAAATTCGGGGCCTGGTGGTGACGGAGGCACGTCGCGGTACCGGTATCGGAACAAAACTTGTTGAAGCAGCCGAGAAATGGGCGAGCGCAAAAAAATGCGACAGAATCCGCGTACGGACGAACATCACACGTGTGGAAGCACAAGCCTTCTATCAACAGCGCGGTTACGTATCCAAAAAAACACAAAACGTCTTTGATAAGAGCATCCCATCCAATAAGTAAAAGTTTACAATCGGAGGGTTGGTTTGACATGTTCCGGCTCAAGGGCCGGTTCACACTGACCATGCGGGGCACCTTTTGGACCTTACTGCTAGGGAGGGTCACTGTTGTCATTCCATATTTTATCGAGCACGAAAAAGCCATGCATATCTTTGCGAACTGGAAATCCACAAGGTTTATTCCGGTCGGAAGAGGAGCATGAGTTCTTCTTTCGAGTAAACGTCATTTTCAAACTGTGGGGGCGGCACGATAGCCTCCGTTGATCCTCCACAATCTCCTGTTATTCGGTGTTTTTCCCGCGGCGTTGGTAGTCCGATGTACCTCGGTGTTGTGATAATCCTCCGGGGGGAAACGGTTTTATTTTGGCCGATCGGTTTGTTCTGTTATACAATCACCTTCTTCATCATCGCCGATCTTTTCATTCGGTACTTTGAAGAACCGAGGCTGAAACGTCGATTCGGAGGACCATACGACGAGTACAGCCGTTAAGCTCATCGATGACTCCCGCAAGTTCGAAAATACTTCCGCCGCCGATTCGCAGCCTGCGGCTGCGATCCCCGTTGGCATCCTCTTATCGTAAAAGAGATTGAGATTATAGATATTTTTTTGCACCTTCTCTTTGTCACACTCGCTGCATCCACGGCCTCCCCAGGCATTTCGGACTCATCGATCATCTCAAGGAGCGTTCAATGGAAAAAATGTTCCGCAATTTTTCGAATCCGCATCCCCTTTGGTTTGTTGTCATCCTCGCATTGATCACCGCACTTGTATCGCAATCGTTCGCCCAGACTTCGACCTCTGGCAGCGGCCGGGGGCACGTTCAATATGCGATCTACTTCACGTCAGAAGATGTCGACCATCTTCTTGCCGATTCCGTGCAATTTGCCAAGACTCTCGCGTATTTCGCTCCCATCAAGCCGTACAAGGTATACCTCGAGGGGAGAAGCGAAGGAGAGATCGACGTTGCAATGATGAAGAAAATATCGGACAAATTCCGTTCGATGGGGATTAAAACCTGGGGATCGATGGTTCCCGTCGGGCACAACGGACCGTCGGTCTACAATAATCCGGACGACATGGCTTCCCTTCAAAAGAGGATGAAGGCGTTGGCAAAAGTATTCGACTATATCATCCTCGACGATTGGCTTTTCACGACGGCGACCGACGAGAAGAGCGTGAAAGACCGCGGTGATCAGAGCTGGGGGGACTACCGCACCAGGTTGATTCTGCAGCAATCAAAAAAATACATCATTGACGCGGCGAAAGAGGTCAACCCGAACGCAAAGGTGATCATCAAATATCCCAACTGGTACGAAGGACATCGGCAGAACGGGTACGATGTGTACCATGAAACTTTGCAGTTCGACAACATGGCCGTCGGCATCGAAACACGGAACAGAATGACCCATGACCAGCATATTCCGATTTACAGCGGCTATATCTTCCAAAAATGGTTCTCGAGCGTCGACCCCTCCAAATGGGTCGGCTCGTGGCTCGACAATTACGATATGAAGGGGGACGACAACGATTACGTCGCGCAGGTCTGGCAGGCGGTGCTGGCCCAAACGCCGGAGGTCATCCTCTGGTGCGCCGGTCAACTGTATCCCGATATCCCGGCCAGCGACGTCTATCCCCACTTCATCGAAATGCTTCCGGAGTTCGACAGGGTTGCCGGAATGTTGAACGGACAATCGCGAGGCGTTCCGATCTACCTTCCGTATGGATCCACCGGCGAATATAATATTTTTGGCTATCTCGGTATGGCTGGAATTCCGTTGACGCCTGTCGCACAATTTCCGACCGAAGGTCAAAACGCCATCTTTACTCTTCACTCGCTGCAGGACCCGAAACTTGCGGAAGAGCTGCTCGGCCGCCTTAAGGACGGACACGACGTTTTTATGACATGGGGACTTTGGAAAAAACTCCAGGGAACAGAATTCAAAAACACTCTATGCCTCATGGAATCTGAAGGGAGCGTCGCATCATCCCAATTCCGTGTTCGGATCGGATGGGACGAACAGCTTTACAAAGCGGACAAAGCATTCTCATTTCCGCGCATCGAAACGTCAACGTGGCCGTACGTCCGCGATGTCGCGGTAGAACAGGACGACTACGATTACGGCGTGCTGCTCGAGGCGCAATATCTCAAGGGGACAATGTACGTCCTCAACATGCCGGAGAACAGTTACGATCTTCTGAGGTTTCCCGTTCCGGTCCTCAATGCCATCCGCCGTCCGTTTGCTAAGGATCTTGGCATGCAGCTGGACGGGCCGGGCGGAGTGTCGATGTACATGTTCGGAACAAAACAATACGCCCTCTATAACATGAGCGACCAGGCTGCGCCCCTGTCGCTCCGGTTCGAGAAAAAAATTCCGTCGGCCGGATGGATCGAATTGGTCCACGGCAAGCATCTTTCAATAAGCGAAGACACAACGTACGTTCGTTTCGATGGTCCGGTGATCAGTACCGTCGGATTGACGCTGCAGCCGTTTGAAATTGCCGTAGTCCAAGCACCATAATTACAATCCGCCTCTCCCCTTTCCGGGGAGAGGATTACAATTTTGATGAGCGGAAGATCCTTCACCGCATCGATGATGCAGTTCAACTTTTCCGGAGAAAGAATGGAAAAAGAGATACTCCTCTTGTTGTCGACATCCGTTGTTTTCCTCGCTTCGTTCACCCCTGCCGGCGCGCAATCCGCTAAACCAAAGAGCGAACCATTTCAGCCTCTTACATATGAGCAGGCGGATAAAAAGGCCGACTCGACGCTCGCGTTGATGACGACTGAGGAGAAAATTGCCTATGTCGGCGGAGACCGGTCGTTCTTCATCAGGCCCGTCCCAAGACTGCATCTCAAGGAAGTATATATGTCGGATGCCACGCAGGGCGTCCACATCAGGGACAAGTTCACCGACGTCGACCTTTCAAAATACCAACTGGAGAAATCGACTGCATTCCCCTCTCCCATCCTCCTGGCGTCGACGTGGAACCCCGATCTCGCCTATCAATATGCCGAAGCCGTGGGAGAGGAATGCCGCGCGGGGGGCATCGGCATTTTGCTCGGACCAGGACTAAACGAGTACAGGCAATCGCAATGCGGCAGGAACTTCGAATATTTCGGCGAGGACCCATACCTCAGAGCACGGATGATCGAAGAATTCGTAAAGGGCGTTCAGAGCACGGGAACTGTTGCCACGCTGAAACATTTTGTCGCCAACAACACGGAGTTTTACAGGAGGAGGAGCAACTCGGTTGTTGATGAACGAACACTTCACGAAATTTATTTGCCTCCCTTCAAAGCGGGAATCGACGCCGGCGCGATGGCAGTCATGACCTCGTACAATCAGTTGAACGGCGAATGGTGCGGGGAAAGCGAGACGGTGATCGGCGAGATCCTTAGAAAGCAGCTTGGATTTCGCTGGCTTGTCATGACCGATTGGTGGTCGGTCTATGACGGAGAGAAACTCGCGAAATCGGGGCAGGATTTAGAAATGCCATTCGCGATCGGATTAAAAAATGCGGACTCTCTGATTCATGAGGGGAAAGTCAACATCCGCGACATCGACAGGATGGCAAAAAGCATTCTGCGGACATATTTTGCGATGAAGTTCGATGTGTCGACTAAGGACACTACATTATACGCCAATTTCGAGCAGCATGAGCTTACCGCTTTGCAAACCGCCCGCGAAGGTATCGTCCTCCTGAAGAATGAAGGAAATATACTTCCCGTCGAAGATACGACCAAAACGATACTTTTGACCGGCGATTTTGTCGACACATTGGCTGTCGGCGGAGGAGCGGCAGAGGTCGAGGGATACAACAACAGACTGATGCTTCACGAACTGAAAAGAGAATTCGGCGAGAAACTGACGTTTGTCAAAAATCCGGCAATAGAACAAATCAAATCGGCCGACATCGTTTTGTGCAATGTAGGAACGAGGGACAGCGAAGGATGGGACAGACCATTTGCGCTCCCGAATGATCAGGAAGAAAGGGTTCAACAGTGCGTGAGCAATAACCCCAATACTGTCGTCATTGTGACTTCCGGATCGGGAATAAAAATGACCGATTGGAGCGGCAGAGCAAAAGCGATCATTTACGCGTGGTATGGAGGGCAGATCGGCAACCGGGCCCTTGCAGAGATCATTGCGGGCAAAGTCAATCCCTCGGGCAAACTCCCTATCACTATAGAGAAAGATTTCAAGGATTCGCCGGGCTACGGATATCTTCCTGAGGGAGAAGCTTTATACACAGGCTGGGGGAGCGACAAAGACCATCCGCTCTTCGACGTGAACTATAAAGAAGGAGTCTTTGTCGGCTATCGGTGGTACGAACACAATAACATCGAACCTCTGTATCCGTTCGGCTATGGTTTATCTTACACTTCGTTCGAGTACGGCGGCCTGTCAGTCTCGAAAGAGCTTTTCGGGGAAAACGATACGGTAACGGTAAGCTTCAACGTAAAAAATACCGGGAACATGAAGGGAGCTGAAATTGCACAGCTCTACGTCGAGGACGTTCAATCCTCCGTTCCACGTCCGGCAAAGGAATTAAAAGGCTTCAAAAGAGTAGAACTTGCACCGGGGGAAAGTTCAGAAGTGATTGTGCGATTGACGAAAAAAGACTTTTCGTTCTGGAATCCCATTACCAAAGATTGGCTCGCTGAAAAAGGGGCATTTATTCTTCATATTGGCTCGTCTTCGAAGGATATCAAGCTCAAAAAAGAAATAGCATTAAGGTAACCGTTGCGCGCTGGAAGCTGAAGCGCGGAATCCAATATTGGCGGAAGCCCTTTAAGAAAAAGATCCGGCCGTCCAAGACCAATTGTCACAACCCCGAAAATGGAAAGCATTATTCATACCGTCATAAATTATGCAGGAGGTTCCATGCTATTGCTCCCCCCCACATTTCTTGTCCTGTTAGGCTTATTCACTTCTTCCTCTTCAGAACCCGCTCCTCCACAGGATTCGGCTGTCGGGATCTTTGAAGGGCACGGCGATATAGGCCATGTGCTGCACACCGGTTCGGTAGAATACGACGCCGAAAAAAAGAGTTACCGCATCAGCGGAAGCGGCGAAAACATGTGGTTCACGGCGGATGCCTTCCAATTCGTGTGGAAAAAGATGTCCGGCGACGTTGTGCTGACAGCTGATATTGAATGGATCGGAACGGGTGGCAATCCGCACCGCAAGGCGTGCCTTTTACTACGCCAGAATCTCGAACCGAATTCTCCGTATGCCGACATTGCCGTGCATGGCGAAGGGCTGACATCGTTGCAGTACCGGGAATCTGCAGGCGCGCCGACCCGGGAGATTCAATCAAATATTTCCGGGCCGAAAAGAGTAAGGATAGAAAAAGAAGGGGACTATGTCTTCATGTCCCTGGCAAAAACAGGCGATTCGCTCCGTTCTGCAGGAGGTTCATTCAAATTTAGGCTGAGGGATCCATTTTACGTCGGGCTTGGCGTTTGTGCGCATGATGGCGACGTCGCCGAACAAGCAGTTTTCTCGAACGTCGAAATCACTGCGGGAAAGCCGAAATCCATAGGAGAGCCGGTTCTCGAAAGTACGCTTGAAACGATCACCGTTGCTTCCACCGACAGGCGTGTTGTCTACACCGCCAGAGAGCATTTTGAAGCTCCGAACTGGTCGCGCGACGGGAAATATTTCATTTTTAACAAAGACGGCCATCTCTATACTCTTCCTGTGACCGGCGGCGCCCCTCAGCTGCTTGAGACGGGGTCCTCCAATCGCTGCAACAACGACCATGGTATTTCGCCCGATGGCACGCAGCTTGCCATTAGCGATCAATCGAAGGATGGCAAGTCGCTCATCTATATTCTTCCCATCAATGGCGGGACGCCCCGTCAAATCACCCCGACCGGTCCCTCGTACTGGCACGGATGGTCGCCCGACGGAAAGACGCTGGCATTCTGCGGCGAACGAAACGGCGAGTTCGACATTTACACCGTTCCGGCGGCAGGAGGAGAAGAAAAACGATTGACCAACGCACCCGTCCTCGACGACGGCCCCGACTACTCTCCCGATGGAAAATATATTTATTTCAATTCAGAACGGACGGGATTGATGCAGATCTGGCGCATGAAGGCGGACGGAAGCGATCAGGAGCAGGTGACGTCCGATAACTACAATAATTGGTTCGCACATCCGTCCCCCGACGGAAAGTGGATCGTCTTCCTTTCTTTTGAAAAAGATGTTAAAGGACATCCTGCAAACAAAGACGTGATGCTGCGAATGATGCCGACCGCGGGGGGCGAGATCCAAGTACTCGCAAAACTTTTCGGTGGTCAGGGAACGATCAATGTCCCTTCCTGGTCGCCCGACAGCAAAGTTGTAGCGTTTGTCAGCTATAGATTGGTCGCACCGTAGCGATTATGAAGTGAAACAGACAACGTGCATCGTGTCAGCAATCTCAGGCCATCGGAGATTGCGTTCACAGAACACTTCCTCAAAGGAATGCATATCGAGACATTCGCAGAATTGTGCGTTAATATTTTTTTCCTAAAATAGAGCGCACTCCCCGTTGTGCCATATTGAGTTTTGTGGAGTTTTTGCCGATAATAAAAAAGGGGCGGACTGTTTCACTGCAGTTCCCCCTTTCATCGAGGTTTGAGTCACGGCAAAGACAACTCCGCGGCACAATTGTTTTTCTCCGTCCTCAAAACCAATTCTCCACTTTTGCGCTGCGGCCCAGGGGCTTTTGTTAAAGATGAGCCCGCTCTGTCGAATGACCAGGTTCCCTGTAAAATCAGTACTGTCTGGTTCACTCCTCTTTTCCTTGATCCTCGGCACGCCTTCGTCTCTCTTCTCACTTGACCCGCAGAAATCGATTGCGCAGTACGGTCACAACTTTTGGTTGAGACAAAGCGGTTTGCCTGCAAACGGGGTGAACGCAATTTTACAGACGCATGACGGCTATCTTTGGCTGGGAACGGCGGCAGGACTTTTTCGATTTGACGGCGTGAGCTTTACGAGCATCGCTATCGACTCCGCCGGTGAGACCACTCACGAGACCGTGTCAGCTCTGGCCGAGGATCAAGACGGCAGCTTGTGGATCGGCACCGCCTTCAGCGGCTTGCGCCGGATCAGGAAGGGAAAAATATTCCGGTATGGATTAAAGGAGGGATTTTTTGATACTCAGATTTTAGACTTGTTCGAAAGCCATGACGGACATTTAATGGTCGCCACCGCAATCGGCGAGTATATGTTCAGCGGCGAAAAGTTCCTTCCTGTATTGTTGAGCCCGAACTACACTGTTGATATCGCAGAGGACTCACACTCCAAATTTTGGATCTGCACACACCAAGGCGTACGAATCATCGGCGAGAATGATTTTTCCCGCCCCGTGAGCATTACAACAAAAGAAGGCCTGCCGAATGACGTCACGACATGCGTATACGCAGACCGAAACGATAATATTTGGATCGGGACGGTCGATGGGTTAGCCCGATATCATGATGGGAAAATCGCGGTCTATAAAACCCGGGACGGTTTGTCGGATAATCATATTACGTATATCTACGAAGATTCGGACGGAAACATCTGGGTAGGAACAAACAAAGGGGGAATTGACCGATTCAAGGGGGACATATGGCAGAGATACACAAAGACCAATGGACTTACGGACAATCAAGTACTTTCGATATCTGAAGACAGAGAAAGAAGCCTTTGGGTCTGCACCGCGGATGGGCTCAATCAATTTCGAGATGTCAGCCTCACGACGTATACGACGTATGACGGCCTCGGCAATGATTACGTTTCGACGGTCATCGAAACGCCGGACAGAAGCCTCTATTTCTTGAGCGACCAGGGCTCGAACGTGACACAAATGAAGAACGGCAAAGTCAGCACGTTCGACCTCTTTATCGGACCAGCCTATGTCGCGCATGACGGGAGCCTGTGGATCGGACAGAGCGGAATGCTCAATAAAATCAAGAATGGGCGGATCACACGGTACAACGTTACCATGGGCATGCAGCCACATTGGGTCTCTGCCATCACAGAGGACGATAAAAGTCTGCTGATGTACATCGACCATATGGGAATTTTCAGGCTTATTGACGGAAAGCTCAAGCCCTACCTGATCGGAGGCGGGCACGAGTTTCCTTCAAAAGACTACATTGTCTGTTTTTACCCTCAACGCAAAGATCTGATGTGGGTTGGCATGGCGGATTCGCTCGTAAAAATTGAGAATGGAACCGTTACCGGATACACCACGGCCAACGGCCTCGCCGGCAATTGGGTAAGCTCGATCTACGATGATCATCAAGGGAGCCTGTGGATCAGTTCGCCTCAAGGGGGGCTGACGCGCTACTTCAATGGGAGGTTAACCGCTTACAACACCAAGGCCGGGCTGTTCACCGACGAAATTTATTGCGCTCTGGGAGACGACAAAGGAGGACTCTGGCTCAGCAGTCCGAGCGGGATCGGACAGGTTCAACGGCAAGAACTCAACGATTTTGCCGAGGGACGAACAAAACAAATTCACTCAAGGGTTTTCACCACGGCAGACGGGATGAAAACAGACGAATGCTTTGGGTCCTGGCAACCTGCAGGATGGAAAATGCACAACGGCGATCTCTGGTTTGCGACAAAACGGGGAGCGGTCCTCATCCAGCCGAAAAAGTTTGAGCAAAACTCTCTTCCACCTCCGGTCTATATCGAACAGGTTGTCGTCGATCAAAAAAACCTCCCCACGGAACTGGCCGCCAGTTTGCAACCGGACGCCGACAAGCTGGAATTCCACTATACGGCGCTGAGCTATCTTGCCCCCGGTAGGGTTCGCTTCAAATATATGCTCGAAGGCTACGACAAAGTATGGGTCGACGCTGAGACCCGGCGGGTCGCCTACTATACAAGCCTTGCTCCGAACCATTATCGGTTCCGAGTTATGGCATGCAACAATGACGGCGTATGGAACGAAGCGGGAGCCAGTTTTGCCTTCGAACTTCAGCCTCACTTTTATGAAACGTACTGGTTCTATGGATTAGTGGTGATCGCGCTGGGAGCCGCTGGGTTCGGTGTCTATCAGATTCGTCTCGTGCAGCTGGTCCAAAGAAAGAAGGAGCTGGAAACGAAGATCCAGGAGGCAATGGCCAACATTAAGGTTCTGGGAGGACTTATTCCGATCTGCTCAAACTGTAAAAAGATTCGCAATGATAAAGGATATTGGGACCTGTTGGAGGGATATATCCAACAACATTCCGAAGCCAAATTCTCCCATGGTATTTGCCCCGATTGCGCGAAGCTTTTATACCCAAAAGTGTTCCCTTCAGACAAAGAAACATCATAAGGGGTACAATACCGTTCTTCTCCTTCAAGAGCAATTCCTGGCGCCGGCGGCCGATCGTTGTCGTCGCCGTAAGCATCTTCCCCCCTTTTGCATCTCTCTCGCTCGGTGGCTATATTAACAAGCAGATCGGAATTACGGAATTTTGTTCCGCACCATACCTCCTTTTTATCAGCGCTCAGAAATTACCGATAAGGATACTCCTGTACATGGCCGAAAAGCGATTGACTGCAACCCTGCTCTTGACGTGCCCCGACAGAAAAGGGCTGGTATCGTTGATCTCAAATTTCATTTTTGAACGAAAAGGGAACATTCTCGACCTGGTCGAGCACGTAGACGCGGAAGAAGGACGTTTTTTTATTCGCGTGGAATGGGACATGAAGGAATTCGCAGTCAGCCCTGACAGGCTAGGAGAAATGTTTGCTCCGATGGCGACAGAATTTGGAGCGGAATGGTCCATCCGCCTAAATCGCGAAAGGCACAGGTTGGCCATTTTTGTGTCAAAGTATGACCACTGTCTGCAGGAGATCCTCTGGCGGCACGAGCTCGGCGAATTTGACGCCGACATCGTGGCGGTAATTTCAAATCATCCTGATCTGCGGTACCTGGCGGAACGGTATCACCTCCCGTTCCATCTCTTCCCTGTCACGCCCGAAAACAAGACAGTTCAGGAACATGAAGAGCTTGCGTTGCTGAAAGCAAACAACGTTGACACGATCATTCTTGCCCGGTATATGCAGGTTCTTTCTCCGGCATTCCTTCAACACTATCCGAACAACATTCTGAATATCCATCATTCCTTCTTGCCGGCATTTGCAGGAAGCAATCCATACAAACAGGCCTATAAGCGAGGGGTTAAAATTGTCGGTGCAACGAGCCATTACGTGACGGAAGTCCTCGACGAAGGGCCCATCATCGAACAGGACATCATCCGCATTTCTCACAAGGACTCTCTGGAAGATTTGGTGCGGAAAGGGCGTGACCTTGAGCGGTTGGTTCTTGCGCGCGGCGTGCGGTTGCATTTGCAGGACAGGATTCTCGTCTACGGCGGCAAAACAATTGTGTTTGAATAACGCTGACGCCGAACATTACGTGGCGAAGAAAAATATATCAGCGGATCATTTCACTCAACCAAACGCTGCATCGTTCCTACGACCTGTCCGTAATACCCCTCGCCAAAAATGTTCAGATGATTGAAGAGGTGGTAGAGCTTATACAATTCCATTCTCTTCTGCCAGCCGGGCCTGAGCGGATACACCTCATGGTATGCCGAATAAAATGAATCCCCGAAGCCGCCGAACAGCATTGTCATGGCAAGGTCTGCTTCGCGATGTCCGTAGTACACCGCCGGATCGATGATTGCCGTTGTCTCCTCTCCAAGGATAAGAACATTCCCATTCCAGAGATCGCCGTGCAGCAGTGCAGGCGGCTCACCGTCATCAGGAATCAGCCTATCGATTCGCGAAGTAAGAGCCGCAAATAGTGCGCGCAACTGAGAATCACAATAGCCGTTTCGTTCTGCAAGATAATACTGAAACTGCAGGCGGCGGATGTGGTAAAACTCTTTCCATGAATCGGTGCGCGGCATATTCTGCTGAGGGGTCGAGCCGATATAATTATCTTCGGTAAACCCAAACGATGCTGCCGTACACCGATGGAGTCCGGCACATTGCCGCCCGAAGATCTCAAAGGTCTTTTTGCGATTGGATGGAGGCGATGTTGCAAGGAATTCAAGTATGAGAATGTGTTCGTCGGCGAACATTACTTCAGGGACCTTTATTGCACCCGCTTGGGCAAGCGCGCGCAATCCGTTCGCTTCTTTTTGAAACATGCCCGGCTGCTGAGGCGAAACCTTGACAAACACCGGCCTTCGCCCCGCGAGCGTCACCTTCATCGCGGTCGAAATCGACCCGCCTCCCACAGGACTGATAGAAATAACTCTTTTCCCCAATGCGCGCTCGACGAACAAACTAACCTGATCCATGTCCAAGTTTTTTCAAAAGACCATCGCATGCATCTTCGAGGATATCGAGAACGTATTCAAAACCTTCGGGGCCCTCATAGTACGGGTCGGGAACTTCATCTGCCGCGATCTTCTGACAATAATCCGTCATCAGGGAAAGTTTCCCGTCATATTTTCCATCCCCGTCCATGGAACGCAGGTCGCGCAGATTCTCTTTGTCCATCGCAATAATCATGTCAAATTTCTCGAAATCCTCGGCGGGGTTGAATTTTCGGCTCCTGCTGTTCAAAGGATAACCCCGTTTGCCCGCGTGGGAACGCATGCGGGCGTCCGGAAGCGAACCGATATGATAACCTGCGGTTCCGGCAGAGTCTATTTCAACCGGAAGGCCTTCCGCTTTCTTCTGCATGATCCCCTCGGCAGCGGGCGAACGACATATATTTCCGAGGCACACAAATAGTATTTTTTTCACTCGTCAGGGTAGTCTTATTAAAAAGGAATGCTTGTCAATAATCGTCATTTTTCGAATTTGTTTCAAGCTATTGAAGGGGGCTAAATTCGTTATTGAACATTTTTGCGCCGAGGGAAGAAATAGGCTCGAAAATTCTTTACATTGTATGCAAGGTTCTGAAATGTGACATTCAGGGTGACGCGCATGAACTATTTTGCATTGATCTACTATCTTGCCGACGATTATCTCGCACGGCGGACCGCATTCCGGGAGACTCATCTCGAATTGGCAAAAGAACTGCATCGTCGCGGGGAACTTCTCCTCGCCGGAGCTTTTGGCGGTCCAGCAGACAAGGCGCTTCTTGTCTTTCGCGTGAAGGACAAAAGTGTCATCGAAGAATTTATCGATCACGATCCGTATGTCAAGAACGGCTTGGTGACGCGGTGGGAAATCCGCCCGTGGGCGGTAGTCATCGGCGGCTGAGCCGGCAATTGCTTTACGGAAGCAGTTCCCCCTGGGCAGGATGTGCCGGCAGCGCATTTCCGGAAGAGTTCTTTAATTTTTCCTCAAAGGTGTCGAGTTTTCGCGCCGCCTCGTCATACTTGTTCTTTGCGTTGTTGAGATGTTTTCCGACAGTTTCGAACTCGTCCGCGAATCGCTGCAAATCCCCCTGAAGCCGCGCAAGATTTTGAATGATCTCCTTCGCGCTCTTCTCCACTTCCATCCCCTTGAACCCCAATGCCAGCACATGAAGCTGGGCATAAAACGTGTTCGGTGAGACTGAAAAGACCCTCCGCTGGACGCCGTAGTTATAGATATTCGTCTCGTCGTCGTAATTGTCGTTCTTGATGATGGTCTCATAGTAGATATTTTCCGCGGGGATATACATCAAGGCGAAGTCGAACGTTCCCTCATCCGGCGCGATATATTTTTGCGCAATGGCGTCGATATGCTTCTTTACGTCGCTGACGAAAAGCTTGTACGACGATTTCTTCTCCGCATCGCTGGCCGTTTCAACCATCTTCCTGAAATTTTCCAGGGGAAATTTTGAGTCGATGGGGATGATGCCATTGGCCGTCCTGACGATGGCATCGACTGTGTTGCCGTTGCGGAACCGGTACTGCGTTGCATACGAAGAGGCGGGGATCACTTGCTTCAACAGATCCTCTAGCATCGACTCGCCGAGACCGCCGCGAAGCTTCGGGGCCTTAAGCAGTCCCTCCAGCTGCGCCACACTGACCCCGAGCTGCTTCATTTCTTCCGTCGCCTGGAGCAGCTGTCCCTGGCTCTTTTGCAGGTCTCCGATGACTTTCGCCGCTGTATCGAGGCGCGTGCCGATGGTGCTGGTCTGCGCGGAAAGCTGCTGGTTGACCTGCTCGGTGGTCTTTTGGATCGATTGCGTCACAAGCGCTATTTGCTGATTCAGATTTTCCGACGTAGCGCGCATATTCTGGAACATGACGTCGGTGGCATTTTTTAAACTTTGTGAAACCTCCCCTCTCAGCGACTCGATCTGCTGCTGCACGAGCATTGACGATTGATCGGCGGACGCCGGTTCCTTCGTCTGCTTTCTAAGAATGGAGACGGCGACTAGGCCGGCGAGCACCACAACAGCAACAAGTGTTACAATTTCCATCGATGCGTTCTCAACATTTTAGGCATTAATATGGCTTCGTAAAGAAAACAAGCAGGACAATGCCGAGAATGGAATACTGCAGAACTCTCGCATAGAACATACTCTTTTTCTTCAATGAATTCCAGATGTATGCAAGCCCGGCCATCGCTCCGATAAGAAGAACCGCCATTCCCGCGACTTCCGGTACTGACCGTGTCGTCCCGATGATCAGCGACAAGCTCTCGCCGTGAATGAACAACCCATAAATAACGAGCAGGTGCGCCGTATACGTTACTAGGGATTCTGAGCCGATCAGACTGACGATCGACTTGCCCGAATGCGCGGCGCGTTCCCAAAACCAAAGGGTTGCAAGGATGATCAGAACGATGCCGAGTCGAATAAAGAGGAATTCCGGGCTTGCGGTCCAGAAATCGTGCGGAGGAAAAATTGTCACCGGCTGAACGTGGGCAGCGACTGCAAGAACGATCAGCAGCATACCGATTCCGAAGGTTCCAAAAAAGAACTTCTCTTCTACATTCTTCGACCTGAAAATCGCGAACAACTCCCCCGCCGCCCCACCGAACAGCACAAAGCTCATCCACGGAAACACGGGAAAAAGAGAGCCATGAAGGGCATTGACGTAATTAGAAAAAGGAAGCGAGACCATCCGGTCCACATTCCACGTCGACGCGAACGGGCTTGCGAATGCGACAGCACATGCGGCCACGCCCAGCAGAATCAGAAATGTCCGATGGGTCCTCGCGATCAAAACGAACGCCAGCATCAGCAGGAGAGAGACGGCTATGCACTGCAGAACGTCCACCGGCCAGAACGATCTCCATTCATCCCAGCCGATAAGAAAAGCGAGCTTATTGAATGAAAAGAACGGAAGATGAAGAGCGTACCCGACGGCCCAGATCTGAAGGATGCGGCCGAGCTGTTTCCACAATATACCGTTCAACGAAAGATAGTCCTGCCACTTGCGTTGACCGACGATCGCGAAAGCGTATCCTGCGACAAATAAAAAGGAAGGAGCAACAATCCCGTTGATAAAATTGAGAGTACCAAACCACGGCTGGAGACGGATCGTAGGGATGAGGAACGCGTTGGTCACATGCGTCTCGATCATCACCAGCACTGCCCACCCCCGCAGCAAATCAATGTACACATAGCGTTGTTTCGGCTGCAGCGACGGGAGTGATGAAGGAACGGGCTGAGACATTCGTCGATCGAAAGGGGGAGTGAATGATTATGAGAAATCCCTCACAAGCTACCGGAAACTTTAAATGACCTTCATCTTCTTCCCCACCGTTTCAAAAGCATCGAGGGCGCGGTCAATCTCCTTCGTTGACAATGCTGCCGAAACCTGCGCACGCAATCGCGCCTCCCCTTTTGGGACAACGGGGAACCACAGTCCTTTGATATAGACACCCGCCTTAAGCATCGCAGCGCTCATATCCTGTGCAAGCGATGCTTCGCCGAGCATGATCGGGACGATGGGATGATCGCCGTCGATGATCGTGAATCCCAGCGCTTTGATTTCCTTTCTGAAATACGCAGTGTTCTCGTGCAACCGGCGAACGATCGATCTGTCTTTTGTCAATAGATCGAAGGCCGCGAGGCATGCACACACAATAGCGGGGGGCAACGAATTGGAAAAAGTGTACGGACGGGATTTTTGACGAAGGTAATCGATGAGTTCCCTCTTTCCGCTCAGGTATCCGCCGGCGGCGCCGCCGATGGCCTTGCCAAGCGTCCCGGAGAGGACGTCGACTTTTCCGAGAACGTCGAAGTGTTCAGGCGTGCCTCTGCCCGTCTTTCCGCACACGCCGATGGCATGGGAATCGTCGACAAAAACAATTGCGCCGTGTTTATGGGCAACCTCGATCAGAGCATCGAGCGGCGCCAAATCTCCTTCCATGCTGAACACGCCGTCCGTAGCGACGATCCGAAGCCGATAGCCTTTGTCCTTGTCCTCATTCAGTAGTTGGTCAAGGTGGGAACAATCCGCATGATTATAGATCTTTTTATCCGTCGTTTCGGGCTTGCATAGCCGCATGCCGTCGATAATGCTGGCATGATTCAGCTTGTCGGTGTAAATGGCATCCCGGTAGTTCTCCATGCCGAGCTTTTCATTCACCAGGCTCGCGAAGAAGCCTTCGTTCGCTGCGAAGCATGAGGAGAACAGGATCGTCGCTTCGGTACCGACGAACTTCGAAATTTTCCTTTCAAGCTCTAGGTGGATCGTCTGCGTGCCGCAAATAAACCTGACCGAGGCAACACCGTAGCCGTACTCTTTGATCCCCTCGATCGCCGCTTTTCGAACGACGGGATGATTGGACATTCCGAGATAATTGTTGGAGGCCATCATGACGACATTACGGCCCTTGACTCTGACGACACCCGATTGCGCCGATTCCAGCGGAGTCTCGATCTTGAAGGTGTTTGCGTCGCGAATACGCGACAGTTCGGAAGCAACAAGCTCAATGTAATCCATAGGATTGAATTAGTTTTAGTTGATCACAACGATAAGCGTATCATGGCTTCAGCAACACTTTGAAAGCATCGCCGCGGCGGATCACCTCGAATGCTTCTTCGTATTTTTCCAGGGGGAACTGGTGCGTGATGAATCCCGTGGAAAGAAACTTCTTTGCAAGTCCCGACTTGAGGATCCTCTCCATTTGAGTCCACGTTTCAAAGACCCGGCGGCCGATGATCCCTTTGATAGTCAAGCCCTTGAAAATGACGTCTCCGGCAAAATCGACCGGCATCGTCCCTGCCGGAAGACCAAGAAGGGAGAACGTGCCCCCCATGCGGATCGCTTTGAAGGCATCTTCATACGCCTTGTAGCTCCCCGACATTTCAAAGACCGCATCGACGCCGGAATTGTTCGTTTCCTTCATGACAACGGAGTGGAACCGACTCCGCTCTTCAGGGAGCGCCATATCGAAACAATGCGCCGCGCCGTAAAGACGCGCCATTCGGAAACGGCGCATCTCGAGCTTGTCGTGGGAGAATTCTCCATGGGATGCATCGGTGACGAATATTTTTTTCGCCCCTGCGTATTTTGCGACGGCTGTTGCCATCAATCCCTGGACGCCGCAGCCGAGAACGACCACGGTCCGTCCTTTGACATCGACCGACATGACCGTGTGCGTCGCATTTCCGATCGCATCCATGAACGCGATGATCTCGAGCGGAATCTCCTTCTCGTGAAAAAGGACAAGGTTCCCCGCCGGCACCTTCACGTATTCTGCAAACGCGCCGTCGTCGTGGACCCCTTTAATGACGGTATTCCGGCAGACATGCTTTTCGCCGAGGCGGCATTGATAACATGTTCCGCAGGTCACATGCATCTCGGCGGAGGCATGGAAATGCTCGCCGACGACGGCAAGAAATTTCTTGCTTTTCGCAAACTTCGATTCGGTTTCACCGCGGAGGAGCCTCTTGACCTCGGCATTCGTTTTTGCCTTGCCGAAGAGCATTGCCGCGATATGCTTCCGCGCTTTCAGCCCGGCGTCGACGATGCGGCCGGAAAATTCGTGCCCCACTGTCACCGGTGAAACGAGCGCCCGCGACATCTCGACGCGAAGGGAATCCTTGGCGTTGTAAATCCCGACATCGGTGCCGCACACAGCTCCCGCAAATACCTTAATAATTACATCGTCGGGTGATTGCACCGTCGGAATCGGCTTCTCGATGAGTTGAAACCCGGTCCCCCATTCTTTTCCTTCAACAGGTTTTGGTTTTGTAATCGCTTTCATAATTGTACAGGCTATTTTCTCAATAATTGTTATCTGTTCTTCTTCAGCCGGATGCTGAACGAGCCATCCATACCATGTAGGTGGGGAAACGTCTCAACATACCCGTCGGCGTTCACAAGCGCAGGGGGAACAAACTGCGCCGCGGATTCGACATCGAAATCAGGGTGCTGTTCTAAAAGGAACCGTACGATCGAAAAATTCTCCTCCGGCTCCATGGTGCAGGTACTATAGACAAGAACGCCGCCATTTTTCACGAGGCTTGCTGCATTATGAATAAGAGCTTTCTGCATGGCGACAAGGTCGCGGATGTCCTCCGCTTCCCTTTTCAGTTTCACGTCCGGTTTCTTTGCGAGAACGCCGAGGCCGGAACAGGGGGCGTCGAGGAGAACTTTGTCCGCCGGTTCGGTCGAGAGTTCCTTGCTGTCGGCGGCGATGATCTTAACATTTGCAATCCCCAATCGCTCGCAACTCGATTTCACCAGATTCAACCGCGTCGAATATTTATCGACGGCGATCACCTCTCCGGTGCCATGAAGCATTTCGCCGATAAAGTTCGTTTTCCCTCCCGGCGCCGCGCACAGATCGATCACCCTGTCCCCCGGCTTTATGGCCAGCAACTGACAAGCGAGGCCGGCGCTCTCATCCTGAACGGAAAAGAAACCCTGTCGAAAGAGATCGGTCTGGGAGATGTTTGAGAGGTTCGTTGTTCTTACGAAGTTCGGCAGGTACTTCGACCGCTCAAACGAGACATTCTGGTTTCTCAGCCGCTCAAGAAAATTATCGACCGTCGTTTTGGAGGTGTTGATGCGGAGGCAGAGGCTGGGCCGTTCATTGTCGGCATGGAGCAGCTTTTCAGTTTCGGCAAAACCAAATCGGTTCATCCATCGGCGAACGACCCAGACAGGATGAGAATACATCACAGCGAGGTATTGAGCGGCGTCGATGGTGACATCGGGATAGTGAATTCCGTCGATGTTGCGGATGATGTTGCGAAGAACTGCGTTTACAAGATTTCCGGCTTTATCGCCGCGGATCCGTTTGACAAATTCCACTGCCTCATTGACGGCCGCATGGTGGGGGACCTTATCCAAGAACATGATCTGATAGAGCGCAGCACGAAGAGCGTTTTTGACAGTGACCTCTGCCTTCGTGAAGTTGCCGTGGAAGAATCCGTTAAGCACCCAATCCAGCTTCATCTGCCAACGAAGAACCCCGTTGACGATCTCCGTCAACAACGATTTATCGAGGTCGTTGATTTCTTCGGACCGGAGTTCCGATTCGAGAAGCTTGTCGAGATACGCATCAGCCCGTTCGACCCTGTTAAGAATCTTGACGGCGCTTCCGCGAACTCCGTGAAACAATAATTTCCTCTCTTCAACTTCCATGAGCGTATGAGAATTTAATGACGCGCATCGACGCGGCGGCGATCGGACTTCGCCAGCTCAAATATTTTCTCAAAAAGAGCAGCATCGACGTCGGAGAACGAGACTTTCCGGCGCGACATTACACGTTTGGCGACCTCCGCTGCCCGCGCCACGTCATAAACGGCGCTCGCTTCGCCCGATCCTCCCCAGGAAAACGACGGAATAAACTTTGGCGGGACTCCCTCGCCGAATACATTGCACGATACGCCGACAACCGTTCCCGTATTGAGCACGGTATTGATCGCAGTCTTCGTATGATCGCCGATCGTTGCACCAACGAACAGCGAACCGCTGTCCACTGACTCCCCGTTTATCACCACTTTCACAGAGCTATAGTTATTCTTCAGATCACTGTTCGTCGTCCCTGCCCCAAGGTTCACCCACTCGCCAAGGTACGAATGTCCCAGAAATCCATCATGCTGCTTGTTGGAATACCCATGGATGATCGATGCTTCGACTTCCCCGCCGATCTTACACATCGGTCCGATGGCGGTATCTTCATAAATTTTCGCCCCTACCCTAATTATTGAACCATCGCCGATATACACTGGGCCGATAATGGTCGATTGCGGGAGCACAGTGACATTGTTGCCGATGTAGACCGGGCCATTTTCGGCATCGATCACCACGCCTGGCTTCACGAGCGAGCCGCTGCCGATCATAATATTCTTTTTATTGATGAGGTGAACACCCGCCGAAATTTTCCCACTGATCTTTTTCCCTTTGGACGGAACCGAGAGCAGGGCCCAGTCTGCCCGCAGCTGGGCTGCATTATGATGAATCAGATCCCAAGGGTACTTCACGGTTACTGCATCAACTTCTTTTTTTGCGATCCCCTCAAAATCAACGGAAGAGAAGACCTCCGGCAGCTTGTTGTTCCAACGCGTCAGCACTTCCCCGGAAACGCGGGCTGCAACCACGTCCTTCCCGTTCATGTAGACAATATCGGAAGGACCTTTCAGAGCAACATTCCTCACAAAGTTCTCATCGGCGATCACTCGCCCGTTAATGAACAGACATTCCCCTCCCGAAAACTTGTTGACATCGGTTCTCGGATTTCGATGACGCACGAAGTCGGCAAGATATGACCGGCAATGGAGAGCAATGCGCGGGCTACGGTACCGCCGCTGGATTTTTTCCTTTAGGGAGAGCCCGCCGCATTTAAGATCATAGACCGGGCGGAAGTAAACGAGGGGGAGAAACCGGGAGAAATAATTATCTTCGAAAAGACAAATCTGCGGTGACATCTGCGTACGTCAAGCCGTCTGGTGAGAAAAGGTGCTACGGAATTAATTACAGCTTTGTGTCGAAAGATCCTCCCCGGGCAGGTATTCGCCCGGAGACAAAAAACGGAATGTATCGTTCATACATTCCGTTTGATGATGTGTCAACATAGACGCCTGCAAAGCTTATGCAGCCTGTTCCGGCACTGCAGCTTTCTTTGCGTACTTTCTGTTGTACCGTTCGACACGTCCCGCCGAATCGACTAATTTCTGCTTGCCGGTGTAATACGGATGGCAATTCGAACAAATTTCAAGGTGGATATTGCCGATGGTAGATCGGGTCTCGAACGTATTCCCGCAGATACAAGTGACGATTGCCCGCTTATATTCAGGGTGAATTCCTTTTTTCATCGCATCCTCCGGTATCTCAAAAATTTATATCGATAAGGTACTGATAAATCCGTTGAAGTGCAACTTCATTTTAGCGGATAAATATCCTGTCAGCGCGCTTTCGCGCCCATCATCTTTTCGTTGAGTTCCCTGGACTTTTTCTTCGGAACAGTCAAGTTCTGCCACTGCGCCGATCTGTACATTTTTGCAAGAAGAACGATCTGTCCCACATGATAGCTAATGTGGGCCAGAGAACGGTTCGTCGCCTCTAAGACGGAATGCGGTTCGCCCCGGATGGTGACAATTTTCCCGGTATCGTCACCGGTCAATGAACCGAGCGATGAGAAGAGGGCCTGCCAGCCCCGTTCCCAGAGCTGCATCAGCTGACGTCGATCCATTGTTTCCATCTCGAATTCGCCATCTCTGTTTCTCCATTCCTTTTCCCCGTCGGTCGTCAGAAAATCGGTCCACCGGCTGAGTAAGTTACCTCCGACGTGTTTGACGATAATCGCGATACTGTTCGACTCCGGCTCCGGAAGCCGGAAGAATTCCTCATCGCTGATCTGCGCCATTCCCTTGTCCGCGAGCTCTTTGTAGTGTTTGAAAATGGCCGAGGCCGATTCGATTGGATTTGTGCCTGTCCTCATTTTAGAACTTTGTGTTTGATGATCTCGCCGTTGAAAAAGGTCATTCTGGTGTCAGGTCCAGGAAACTGTCGCACCTGATCGATCATCGCTCTTTGATAAATGTTCCGTTATGTAGCTCGGCGTATGCTTGCCGGAGCTGCTCTTGGGTATTCATGACGATGGGCCCGCTCCATGCAACCGGCTCTTCAAGAGGCCTTCCAGAGACAAGCAGGAATCTGATCCCATTCTCTCCGGCCTGGACCGTCACCTCGTCGCCGTTATCAAAGAGGACAAGCGATCTGTTTCCCGCCACGGTCAAATTCGATCTGCCGTCCGAACCGACGATGTCGGTCTGTATAGAACGGGGGTCGGAAGCGGCGCGGAATGATCCCGTGCCATCGAACACGTACGCAAACACGTTCCGGTTCGTTTCAACGGGGAGCGTCTTTCTTTTTCCCGGCGGAACCCAGATATCCAGATACCGCGGGTTTGCGGCGATCCCGTCAACCGGGCCTTTCTTTCCCCAAAACTCACCGCAGACTATACGGACCGTTGTGCCGTCATCATCAACCACTACAGGAATATCCGGTGACGTCACATCCTGGTAGCGAGGCCTGGTCATTTTAAGGTCGGCCGGAAGATTGGCCCACAACTGGAAACCGTGCATCCTCCCGCGATCATCTCCTTTGGGCATTTCCTGGTGTAGTATTCCGCTTCCGGCTGTCATCCATTGAACGTCGCCAGCGCCAAGAGTCCCCTGGTTTCCGAGACTGTCGCCGTGATTCACCGTCCCTGCAAGGACATACGTGATCGTTTCGATACCCCGATGAGGGTGCCAGGGAAATCCGGGGAGATAGTCTTCAGGATGTTCATTCCTGAAATCATCAAGCAGCAGGAACGGGTCAAAATCGGCGGTTTTGCCGAAACCGAAAGCGCGGCGCAAACGTACTCCGGCCCCTTCGATGGTTGGTTCGGCTTGAATAATTTGTTTTACAGGTCGTATTGACATTTTGCCTCCTCAGCTCGCTGCCTGTCCTCGAAAAATGAGGGCAGGCCTTGACCATTAATATTGGTAAGTTCTTAAGAACGTACACGGTAATGTAACAATCCGATGCCGCGAAACGTTTCCGGGAGGTAGACCGTCAATATCTGGAAGTCAGTAATCCCCCTATCTCAACAGGATCAGTTTTTTTGTTTCTGAGTATTTGCCCGCTTCTAGCCGGCATAAATATATGCCGCTTGAACAGCCTTTCGCGTTCCACGTCCTTTCGTGGCTCCCTGCTTCCATCTCCTCATTCACAAGCAGGCCAACCTGTCTACCGAGAATGTCGTAAATCTTGAGCGTAACAAACGATCGCGAAGGCAGAACAAAAGAAATAGTCGTTGACGGGTTAAACGGATTTGGATAATTCTGATCAAGGGAGTATGCACCTGAAGTATTTGCCCGCGCCTCACGCACCGCGACAAGCGATCCACTTACTCCCTGAACGAGAAAACCGCCGGCCCCGGCGACAAAAATACTATTTGGAGTTGCTATTTCGATCCTTGTCCATGCAGCCGAACCGAGCGAGACGGGATTCCATGTCGAACCGCCGTCGATGGTGGAGGAGATATAACCATTGTCTGCGACGACGAAACCGATCAACGTGGAGAGAAATTTGATTTCGTTTATTTTACTTCCATTAACCTTGGGGTCCGCTGCGGCGAAATTCTTGCCCCCGTCTGCCGTTGCGTACAGCATGCCGCTGGAACTGCCAATCCAGGCCCTTTTGTCGTCAAAGGCGAAAATCGCAGACCTATTTCCACCGAGAGAGGCTGCTGCGGGATTGGACCATGTCGTTCCTCCGTCAGTGGTCACAAGCACATTGACCCCGTCAGACCATTCCGTGAGCCAAACAGTACCTGCATTCGGAATGGAGAAACCGCCCAAAATGTCCATGTAACTGCTTGGAGTCTTGTCAGTCCAAGACACGCCGCCGTTTGTTGTACGCCACGTCCCCGCACCGCTCGTGCCGTTAAATGCGTATCCTGTCAACGCGTCCAAAAAGTCATATTTGGGGAAATTCGTACCCGACGGCTCACTCCCGCCATTGGCTGTCCATGCCGCGCCAAAGTTAGAGGTTGTTTCAAAATGATTGGTACCGTTGGCTCCCGAGAGCCGAATCCCTGTTCCGTCATGAAAGATCTGCACATGTTTCACTGCACCGGCATTTGGTGTTTGCCGCCATGTCGCTCCGCCATCAGTGGTGCAATAGGCAGTATCAGTCAACAGGCATCCGCGGAGAGAATCCGAAAAGGAGAGAACGGATGCATCACCCGTAGTAAACCCGTGCCGTAGAGAAGTCCAGCTGTTGCCATTGTCAGTTGTTTCATAAAGAGCGCCCCCTTTGCCGCACACGATACCGGAAACGGAAGATGAAAAGCATGCACAATAAAAATCCCCGGTAATCGTTTGACCGTTGTCAATGTTCCCTCCGATCCAGGGATTCTTGCTGGACCATGTTCCGCCGCCGTCGGTGGATTTATAGACCGTATTTCCCAAGCCTACGACCCATATATTATTTGCATCGACGACTGAAGCATAGCGGATGTCGCCCGAGAGTCCGCTGTTCGAGGATGACCACGTCGCTCCGCCGTCCGTACTTTTTAATGCGGTGCCCCCATCTCCAAAAACAAATAACGACGAGCCGGCCGCACAGATATATTTCAGAGATTGAGTAGTGTAAGAATTTTTGGTCTGCCATCCGGCTCCGGCGGTTGCGGTCTTGAGGATTGTACCCCCGTCTCCTACAACATAGCCTACCATGGCGCTCGTGAACCAAATGCTGTGAAGGTCGTTTCCCGTTCCACTACTTTCGATCCCCCACGTAATGCCGCCATCTGTTGATTTCAATAGAATGCCCTCCGACCCGCATGCCCACCCCGTATCATTTCCGACAAAACAAATGTCAACAAGCTTGTCGGGAGCCGTTACCCAGCCTGAATTATTCCAACTCCACGACCGCCCGTGGTCGGTCGTAAGTCCGACATTTACGCTGCTGCAAACCCATCCGTGGTTAGCGTCCGTAAAAAAGCCTCTGGTCCCGCCAAATTCTGAATTCACCGGCGACCACGTCATACCGGCATCCGTTGTTCTCATAATGTGATCATCAGTGATCGCCAAATATTCTGAAGAAGAAAAAGAAGAGATATCGCTGATGTCCTCCCCGGTGGGTGAAGGGTTGCGCCAAATCCAACTCCACTGGGCCTCTGAAAGATTGACAACTGTCATAACGAGTGCCA
Organism: Bacteroidota bacterium; assembly: GCA_035506275.1. Taxonomy (NCBI): domain Bacteria; kingdom Pseudomonadati; phylum Bacteroidota; species Bacteroidota bacterium. The sequence goes on along the minus strand of DATJPT010000019.1, from coordinate 415,073 downwards.
TCAACAAAAGCAATAGTAATGTGTTTCTCATATGATCCTCCTTGGGTGAGATAGTGAAGCCCATGCGCTCCTAGGTCGGTCATAGCAAATGAAGAAACCTTCCCTTTCTGTACGATCGAAAGAAGGGGGACGAACTGCTTCGAATGTTAATGATGAAGCACTAATCTTCGTGTTGAACAGTGCGAGAAACTACGGAATCCCTTTTTTTGCCGTGGGTAGTGAAAGGGGGATAGTAAGCCAACAGTGAAAGTTGGACTGTGACGAGAGAAGCTTTGAGGTGTGAAAATCTGACCTAAATATCTCTGTAGCGACTTCCGGGAAATGCCCATAATTCCCACCGATCGGCAATTAATTCGTCCGCCCTGCCCACAGGTGAAAATGCGTATCGCTCGGAGGAATTGTAAAGATAAAAGGGTTGGAAATCAAGCCCGATGATCGTCTTCAGAATCTTTCCATTATATCTTGTTCAGCCGCCTGGAGTTGAAGATAATGAACACGCTGCTGATAATCATCGCAAATGCCGCCAGAATTGGATCGAGCAATCCAAAAGCCGCCAGTGCGATGCCAACAATATTATAAATAAATGCCCAAAAAAGGTTCCATTGAATAATTCTGTGGGTCCTTTTTCCGAGAACCATCAGCCACGGAATCTTTGCCAGCTGGGTACCGATAATCGTGATATCGGCATTCTCCTTTGTCAAATCTGTCGCTGAACCGAGTGCAATGCCGACGTCCGCCGCTGCTAATGCCGGGGCGTCGTTGATTCCATCCCCAACCATAACGACCTTCCTGCCCGAAGCTCGGATGTCGTTTATCTTCTGCACCTTTTCGCCCGGCATCAATTCTCCAAACGCAAAATCCACCTGAACTTCCTTCCCAATTCTCTCTACCACGGCTTTTGAATCACCGGACAAAATTCCAACCTCTATTCTATCGTTTCTCAAACTGCCCGCGGTTGGAATTGCATCTTTTCGGAGAGTGTCGGATACTTGGATGAGCCCCTGAACCTTTCCGTCCCAAGCCGCAAATAATAGACTTCTATTATCAACGGCCTCTTCATTAATATTTGTATCAGTTCTCAAATCAGCGCCAACCTGCGCCATCAGATCTTTTCTGCCAACGGCAACTTCCCTCCAACTTCCATCCATCTTCACTTCCCCCTTAATTCCTAACCCGGGAAGCGTCCTAACATTGCGGCATACAGCAAGAGGAATCTCCTTATCCGAAGCATATTGGGCCACGGCCTTTCCCATAAGATGTTCCGAATTACGTTCGAGGGATGCGACCGTCGAGAGAAACACCTCAATGGGACATCCTCCCGGTACGATCTTCACCACTTGCAGATTCCCTTCCGTCAAAGTCCCGGTCTTGTCAAAAATGACCGCGCTGACCAAAGGAAGCTTCTCCAGAATTGCCGTCGATCGGATGAGAATGCCTTCTTCCGCTGCACGGGCAATGGCGATCGTTGCTGCGAGCGGCGTTCCAATTCCCAATGCGCACGGGCATGAGACGACAAGGACGGTGAGCGAATGGAGCAAAGCGTTCGCGAATGTTCCTGCGAACATCCAACCTGTAAACGTCGCTGCGGCGATTGTGATGACAGCGGGAATGAATATGTACGATATCCTGTCGACCAATTGCTGGATCGGCGACCGCGTCCTTTGTGCTTCTTCCATGAGCCGCACGAATTGCGCATGAAGAGTATTGTTTTCTGCCGATGTTACGTTGACCACAATCGCTCCGTCGCCGTTCACAGTTGCGGCAAAGACTTTTGCTCCCGGTTCTTTCGACACCGGCAGCGGTTCCCCCGTGAGGAACGATTCGTTCACCGAGGTCAATCCCTCGACAACAGCGCCGTCGAGGGGGACATGCTCGCCGGGAAGGATCTTGATCTTTTCTCCAACGGCGATCTTCGAAGTTTCTACCTCAAGTTCGCGGCCGCCGCGAATGACACGTGCAACATTGGGACGAAGGTCAAAGAGCGAGTGAAGCGCCGAAGACGTGCGGATTTTGGCGGTTGCTTCAAGATACCTTCCGGCCGTCACAAGCACGATCACCATAGTGCCAGTATCGAAATACAGCGCGCTGCCGCCGGTGAAGACCTGGAACGTCGAAAACCCGTACGCGGCAAGGGATCCAAGGGCGATAAGGCTGTCCATAGAAAGCCGGAATCTCCGAACCTCGCCGACGGCGTTCTTGAAATAGGGATAACCGACGAGGAACATGATCGGCGTGGAAAGGACGAACAACAGTTTGTTCATTGCCGGCAGGATATCCCCTTCGATGCCGAGCCAGGTTCCCTTGCCGGAATACATGGCCCAGCTGAGGATCATGATATTCATGGACAGGAAAGCAGAAAAGCCGAGCCGGAGCAAAAACAGCGAAGCCGTCCCCCCTTCCCCTTTTTCTCCGGTCACCGAATGGGTAAACGAGCAGCCGTAGCAGCAAAAATGAAATTCCGTTTCACCTTGCCGTTGCGTTACTCCCCCCTTCCCCTTTTGGGACCTGCTGTACGGCAATCCGCATTGATCGCAGAGAACGGTACTCGCTATGGAATCTGACACAGGCATGCGTTAAGGCCGCGAACGGAAAAATATGGAGGGGAAAAAAGAAACGACAACTTTGTGCTGACGCACGCTCAACTTTTGCACGTCACGCTTTTTTCCCGGCGAGAGGGACCATCGAAATAAATTTGAACCATGCCAGGGCAAACCCGGCTGCGAACGCCAGAGAAACGAAGAGTTCCATCACGCCGAACGGAAAATCCTGTCCATGCCATATGAACGGGGCAACTGCAAGAAATCGTTCTATGAACAACGATGAAAGAATGATCGAGGCCACGGTCAGAAGAACCGCCGGTCTCTCTTTTGCACGCTTACTGAGGAAAATGGCGAGGGGGAAAAAGAAAGCAAAGACGATATAATACCAGGTGAGAGGCGTCCACATCGGATCGCGGAAACGGGCGAGCAGATAAGGGATCTCCTCCGAAAGGTTTCCGTACCAGATCACTAAATACTGCGACCAATAAAATCCGCCGGAGAGCATACAGAACCCCATCACAAGCCTGCCGAGGTCGTGGAATTGACTCGTTTTGAAATCGCTCTCAAGCTTGAATGCTTTTCGTGCAGCAATAGAAAGGATCGTTATGACAGCAAGTGCGCCGTAAAACCCATGCAGGAAAAAGAGCCAACCGTAGAGCGTGCTGTACCAGTGAGGTGCAAGCGACATCAGGAGGTCGAACCCCAGCAATGAATAGAGCATCGCAAAAGAAATGAGTACTGCGGGCACAAGCTTGGTGATCGCTGATTTGCTTTTGGCCGCTTCATGCGCGTCCCCCTCCCAATTCCTGGTCCATCGACCAGCGAAGCGTTGGAAATTTTCGGGAAGATGAATCCGATAGCGCCCCAGCTCCGGCCGAAGGGATGTCCGGACATATTTGAAGCTCAGCCACATCATAAAGAGAAAGACGACGGCATCACGCGCAAAGAAAAACGGAGTGTTGAGCCAGTTTTCTTTCCCCGTCGCTTCGTGGAGCCACGGATAGATCTCAGACCTCCCGAAGAAAACGCCGATAAAAAGAACAACGCTGACCGGCAGAAAGCTGACCATCGCTTCGCCTGTGCGGCGGAACGGTTCGCCCCATGTCCCGTTGGTCATTCTGTACGCGGCGGAGAAGACCACGCCCCCTTGGGCGATGGCCGTCCACAACACAAAATTGATGTAATAGATCTGCCATGCTCGATGTTCTGATCCCATCACAAGCGCAGCTGCGAACGCGACGGCGCCGATAACAACGAGCGCCCAGAGAATAGTTCGCGTGCGCCGGGGAAGTTCTTGAGAAGGAAATGCTGTCGGTGAATCGTTCATTGCTCCTGAAGTCTCCGTAAGTGCGCAATGATAAGCCATCGCTCGCGCTGGGTTGTATGCTCGTAATACGAGGGCATGATGTTATGCCCTTTGCGGATGACAAAATAGATATAACCGTCCGGCGCTTTCTTGTAGAGCGGCGCGGTAAGATCCGGAGGCGTTTGGAATTTCGGAGCCACCAGCCCATCCCCTTTCGCCGCCACACCATGACAGACCGAGCAATAGGTGTTGAACAAAAATTTTCCAGTATCCTCTGAGGTCCGCGTAAAGACAAATGGATTCTTCAGATGGGTGGCCTGAAGAGAGTCTTTGATCGCCGGCTCGTACCCCGACATCGGAACAGTCCCGGCAACATGCGGAATCGGATCCTTCTGCGGCTTAAACGACGGCTGATAATACATGTCGGTGCGGTATTCGGTCTGTTCCCCGGGCTGCTCGCTTTCACATCCAGCGATCAAAAGAGCCGCGAGGCAGAGAAGGGAAAGAACATATGGAGGATAAGCCTTGATCATCTATAATCCCTGGGATCTCGTCACCGTTTCAGCACCGAGCTGTTTCAACAATTGTTCAAGCTTCATTACATCTTCTGGCAGGCAATAGGCGAGAACGCCGTAATGGTCGGAAGAAAGCCGCTCATCGTACCCTTCGACAATTTTGACCTGCGGCATGCGGGCATTGACCAAAAATCCGATAAAGGTCGCGATCGTACCGAAAAGAATCGTGGTGATATAAGCAACAACGCCGAACGGCGGAATTGAAATGATCGGCTTTCCGCCGACGATGATCGAATAGATCATTGTCGAGCCGATCGTCATCGCCCAGCCTGCTGCAAGTCCGGTCAACCCGCCGACTAGCGTGAAGACGCGCACAGGACTCGGCTTCCGCTTAAGAGCGTGAGCGATCTCATGATGGGGCGTCGGAGAGTAGACTTCGATCTCCTTGAACCCCTCAGCCGGAAGGCGCTTGATGACCGCAAGACACGTGTCAAAGTGAGCAAAGATTCCGAAGCGGTATGTTCGTGTCGGCATCGGCATTATGCTTGTTCCTTCATCGGCGGTTCGATCTGTTCTTTTACCTCCCACATCGATACGACGGGAAGCGTTTTTGAAAAGACCATGAAGAGGAAGAAGAACCAGGCGAAGCTGCCGATCACGATGAAGCTGTCGACGAGGGTCGGCTTGTAGATCCCCCAGGCGTACGGAAGATAATCGTGCGCAAGAGAGGTCACGATGATGATGAACCGTTCGAGCCACATCCCGATCTCAACTGAGATGCAAATTCCTACAAGCCACGGTATGCTCGTCCTGATCTTCTTCGACCAGAGAAGCATCGGTACGGCGACGTTCGTTGTGATCAGAAGCCAGAACGCCCACGCATAATCGCCGGTCATGCGATAAATGAAGATGGCCTGCTCAAATGGGTTGGCGCTGTACCATGCGATGAACAGTTCGATCGAGTATGCAAAGCCGACGACAAGCGCCGTAAAGATCATGAACTTGGCCAGGCTTTCGAGGTGATGTGTGGTGATATATTTTTCGATCTTGAACGCTTTTCTCATCGGGATGAGAAGAAGCACGACCATCGCCAACCCGGAGTGGATCGCTCCTGCCACGAAGTACGGCGCAAAGATCGTGCTGTGCCATCCGGGAATAACGCTCATGGCAAAATCCCACGACACGATGCTGTGGACGGAAATAACCAGGGGCGTCGAAAGCGCGGCGAGGAAGACGTACGCGGCAGTGTAGTGCCGCCATTGATTGTCGCTCCCCTGCCAGCCCATCGCGATCATGCCGTACACTTTCTTTCTCCAGCCGCTCGTCTTATCGCGGACGATCGCAACATCGGGCATCATCCCCAGCGTAAAGAAGAGCGTGCTCGCGGTCAGATAGGTCGTTATCGCAAGTACGTCCCAGGCGAGAGGCGAACGGAAGTTCGGCCACAGGCCGCCAAAGTTCGGGATCGGCAGAATCCAGTGGGCGACCCATACCCTGCCGAGATGAATGAACGGAAAAAGCCCAGCCGTGGCCAGACCGAAGATCGTGACGGCTTCCGCGCTGCGGTAGACCGCCGCACGCCACTTCACACGGAACAGAAATAAAATCGCTGAGATCAGCGTTCCAGAGTGGGCGATACCGACCCAAAAGACAAAGGTGGCAATATACATCGCCCATCCAACCGGATTATTTTTTCCGGCCTCGCCGATGCCGTTCGCGATCTGAACTCCCCACGCATATCCGCCGGCGCAGATCAGCATGAAAAGAACGAGCAATAAAATCCAATACCCTTTGCCCGGCCGTTCCAAAGACTGCATCAGGTCGACGTCCGTCTCCGTGTAATTCAATTTGTACTCTTCATTCATAAGGTATTACGCCTTGATCGCTTTCAAGTATGTCACAGCCGGACGCGTGTTCAATTCTTCAAGCACTCTATAATCGCGCCGGTCCTCTTCTGCGATCAGCGTCGAGACCCTGCTCTTCGGATCTTTCAAATCGCCGAACGTAATGGCTTCCGCGGGACACGTCTGTGCGCAAGCAGGGATGATCTCGCCGTCCCGCACCGGCCGCCGTTCATTCCGCGCCGTATTTTTTCCGTCAACGATGCGCTGGACGCAGAAGGTACATTTTTCCATAACGCCCTTTGAGCGGACGGTAACATCCGGATTCAATTGCCAATTTAGCGGCTCGATCCATTTTGCCTCGAACCAGTTGAAGCGGCGGACCTTATACGGACAATTGTTCGCGCAATATCTTGTGCCGATGCAGCGGTTGTAGACCTGGCCGTTCAATCCTTCCTCTGTATGATAGGCCGCATACACCGGGCAGACCGTCTCGCACGGCGCGTTGTCGCATTGCTGGCAGAGCATCGGCGCAAAATCGGCATGCGGCGCAGAGCTGTGTTCGTCAAAGTATCGCTCGATGCGGATCCAGGCCATCTCGCGCCCATTGGCCACTTCTTCCTTGCCAACGACAGGAATATTATTTTCCGCATAACACGCCGTGACGCAGGCGCTGCAGCCCGTGCACTTGTCAATATCGATCGTCATCCCCCAGCGATGGTTCGGATGTTCATGGTCGGCATACATCGAAGGCGCTTCTTTTTCTCCGCTTTCCGCCTTCTTCGCATGAGGATCAACCAAATCCGCCAGAGGAACACTCTGCACGATTCCGCGTTCATGTTGAACGTCGCTTCCCGAAACCGTAGCCAAAACGAGCTGGTCGGCTTTCTTTAACAACTCGACTTTCATTCCCGCCCATTCAAGCCCCCCTGTCCGTTCCGACGGCTTTGGATCAAGCAGATCGATGGGGTTTTTGCCAACATCGCTTGCATATCTTCCATACTGCGTATGTCCCTGTCCGATTGGAATTGCAACGCTCCCCGGTTTTACGGCCGTGGTTACATGGGCTGGAAGGTCGAACTGTGCGTATGGAGATGAGACCTGAACAGCATCGCCGGTCGCTATTCCTGAAGCGGCTGCATCCTGCGGATGAATCTCCACCCACGAATCCCAGACATTCATCATCATCGGGTCGGGAAGCTCCTGCAGCCAGGGGCGGTTTGCGCCGCGGCCGTCAAAGTAGCTGAGCGACGGATACACGGTCAGTGCAAAGTTCTTTCCCTGTTCGCTATCGACTTTTTTCATCCGTGAAAAGACCGCTGCGCTGAAATTTGCCGCCAGCGCAGTCTTCTTTCCCTGATGTTTTGCCGGTTCCCAATAACCCCCGCGAGCGAGGCTTTCGATCCAAAAATTTTCGAAATCGGATTTGTCCCCTGCTTTGTGTTGAATTCCTTTCCATCGTTCACGAATGTAATCGTACATCGTTGAAGGAATAAATTCCGAGGATTTGCTGATCTTTCTTCCTGTCTCGAGAAGAATATCTCCGAACATTTTAGTCTTGAAGACCGGACGCATCGCCGGCTGCATCAACCCGTACATCCCGGGAGAAGTTTCAACATCCCCCCAGCTCTCGAGCGGAGTATGCGTCGGGAGGATGAGATGAGCGAGCGCCGATGTTTCTGTCATGAAACTGGAGAGGCTGACGGTGAAAGGAACTCTCTTTAACGCTTCGCCAAAATCGAGTCCCTGCGGAGTGCTGAACACCGGATTCGCGTCGGCGACGATGAACGCCGGCACTTTTTCCAGATTGATCTCGTCGACAAGGTTTGCAACCTCATGGTAGGAATTCAATCCTGAAATGCTTGAGTCGTTGAAGGTCACTGTCTTCCCGATGTTGCCGCAGACGTAATTGAGCAAATTAACGGCAGCAACGATTGCCGCTCCGTCTCCCCCTTCAACAGTCGCCCCGCCTGCAACCGCAATGCTTGATTTTGCCCTCGCAAACGCGAGTCCTGCTTTCATGATCTTTTCGGAGGGGATTCCCGTCGCCTTTTCGACCTCGTTGACGGGATACGCGCTCACCATCCCTGCAATGCGCGACGATTCCGCGGGAGACAGACCGCTTGCTGCCTTACTGTCAAGGATAACTTTGACCAACCCGAGAGCAAGAATTCCTTCGGTCCCAGGATAGACCGAAAACCACTCGTCCGCATTTGTGGCCGTCATCGAAAGGCGGGGACCGGCAAAATACAAGGTCCCCCGTTTGCCGTTCTTAAAACCGCGATGCTGTGTGAATCCTTTCGTGAATTCAACGGGTGAAATCCAGGTCTCAAGAAAATCGGCTCCGAACGCAAACACCGTGTCCGCATCCGCAAAATCATATGCAGGCACCTGGCTGATGCCGAACATCAGCTCGTTGGCTTTCTTGATCGATTCATGGGCGAAAGCTTCGTAGCGAAACCGCTTCTTTGACCCAACTGCGCCGAGCCATTTGTCGACCAGTCCGTCGGCAGCACCGCTCATATGCCCCGTCATGAACACGACATCTGCCCCGCGGCCGTTCTTTTGAATCTTCCCCAGCTGGTCGATAAAATATTTTTCCGCTTCATCCCAGCTGATCGTTTCCCATGCTCCGTCCGATTTTTTCCGCAGCGGCTGTTGAAGTCGATCGGGATTGTACAAACCATGCAGCGACGCCTGACCGCGCGCGCACAAAGCTCCCTTGTTGATCGGATGGAGAGGGTTTCCTTCAACCTTTACGGCCCGGCCTTCGCGAACACGTACTGATACGCCGCACCCGGCCGGACATTCCTGGCAAACGCTGGCATACCACACCGCCTTTCCGGGAGTGATATTCTCTTCCGGAATGACATACGGTATCAACGACTTCGGACGTTTAATGCCGCACCCGGGGAGCGCCGTCGCAACGGTTGTCGCTCCCACGATCTTTAGAAAATCTCTTCGCTGCAATTCCATGAATTCTGATCTTACTTTTTAGAGCGTCTGCTTTCTTGGTTCACGATCTTTTCGATCTGCGCCATATGGTTGAGATCGTGTCCGGCCATCATTTCGGTGATGCGTGTTACGGTCTCTTTACCCCGCTCAGAATGGACGCCGTAATTATCCCACAAAGGTCCAGGGATCGATTTCAGCAGCGCCAGGTTATGTTCCCGCAGCACCTGAAAGACCGCGAAGGACTTTTGCGGATCCCGTTTTCCGTAATTGAACTTTTCTGCCCACACATCCTGGTCAAATCCTTGGATCGGCGTCCCGTTCATTCCTATCGTAAGCCGCATCCGAAAACCGCCGACGAGTTCCGTGTCCGCAAGGTGGGCGAGGATCTCAGCGATCGACCACTTCTTCGGCTCCGGACGCGTCATCAGCTTCGTTCGCGGAACACTCTTGATGAGGCGGTTGATCTTACGGGGTGTACTCGCGAGGATCGCCAGCGGCTTTTTCCCCCGCTGGTATCCAAGAATCCTTGCCGTATATTCCTGCGGCGTCTCCTGCATCTCCTTGCTTCATTTATTTTTTCATGATTAATTCTTAATTCCTAATTCATCATTCCTAATTATCTATGGCATGTCCAGCAATCGATGCTCGCATTATTCTCCCTGTGGCATCCCACGCAATACGACATGTCGGCAAGTTTGAACGGCGGAGCAACTTCGCTCATCGTTTGAATCTCGCCATGGCACCGCTGGCATGGAATGTTTTTCATGATGTGAGGCTGATGGTTGAAATAGACAAAATCCGGAAGGACGTTCACCCGTGTCCACCGAATCGGCTGTTTTTCATCCCATGCCTTGCGGATCTTCTGAATTTCTGGTTTCGTTGCTGCGACAAGCTGATGGCATCCCATGCAGGTCTGCACGGAGGGAATCATCGCGGCCTTCCCTCGGCGCGCACCACTGTGGCAATACTGGCAGTTCATCTGGTAATCGCCGGCGTGTATTTTGTGGCTGAACGCGATCGGCTGGCGGGGCTCGAGCGCCCGTTTTTCACAGCCGGAAATGACCACAAGGAGAAACGTCGCGGCAGCAAAAATAAATTGTACTCGGGGAAAACCCATTACTATTTCTTTCTTAAACTTTCCAATGCTGCAGCGCTCCACGGGCCTCTGCCGTTATACAATTTTCTCATGCTGTCAACTTCTGCCGGTGAGACCGCATTTCCTTTATTCCCAAATGATGAACGGGCATACGAAATTGCAGCAGCAATTTCTTCGTTCGAGAGCTTATCCTGAAACTGGGGCATTTTGTTGTTGAACCCGTTCCCTTTTACCCTGATCTCTCCTTCCAACCCGTAGAGAACAATGCGGGCAGGGGTAAATCCGTCCTGCATGAGCCACTCGGATCCCGCCAGCGGCGGGTATTTTCCTTCAACGCCTTTCCCGTCCGCCTGATGACATGCCTGGCAGACGCCGGCGAAGACCATGTCTCCTTTTACTTCGGCCTTGACTTCGCCGCTTCCGGAGATCAGAGGCTGCTCAACTTCGTGGGCGATCGTCCCGAACGTTCCGCCGTATTTGCCGAGATAGTAGCCCATCGCGAACAGAAGGATCACTGAAATCGCCCACACCCAGGAAGGGGTCGGCTCAAAGCCTTCTTCAGGTTCCCCCTGTTCCCGCGAGACGATGCGAAGGTGAATTTTATTGACGTCGGAGGCGTCGGAATCTGCAAACGTACCGTTGTCATCCGAAAATGGAATCGGCATTCCTTGCGAAACGCCGGTTACCTCCGGGGTTATTGGTTCGGAGGTCTTCTTTTTCCGGGAACCCCGTCTCGTTAAGACAGATTGTTTATTTTTTCTTCGTGGAGTCATTGCTCGCCGAAACTTGGCTGACGGGATACGTATGGTTCAGGCCGATAAGGTAGGCAATCAAGGCTCGTCCTTCCGGGGTCACAACGACAACTTTTCCCTTCGGGGCAACGGAGTCGGGAAGGGCGACGACTTTATCGTCGGGTCCGGCCGTGATCTTTTCCTCGAACAGCCATGGAAACGGAGGCATCACCGAACCGGGTGAAACGATCCGCGGATTATAAAGATGAATCATATGCCACTCTTCGCTCGACTGCCGTGCACCGATATTGAACAGATCGGGACCGGTTCGCATTGTTCCCAGCAAATGCGGCTTGTCATACACATAGTCTGCGGGAACCGACGGACGTCCCCAAAATCGTTCCTGGTCCGCGCCGAAACCGACCGGACGTACCTGTTGGCTGTGGCAATAAAGGCATCCTTCACGGATGTAGATGGAACGGCCGTACGCCTGCTCGTAGGTATAACGCTCAAGACCTTTTGGCGGCTTCACTTCAGAGATCATGATGTTCGGAAGTCCAACCAGTCCAGCCCAACCGAGCACGAGCGCGGCGAGGACGCCGAGGAAGAAAATAAATGAGCGAATGAACATCATACAGGCTTGCTCTCCTCAGAACCCGATGCCTGACGCAATTCAAACCATGCGGGAACGTACCGGGTCGGCCCTGAACGATAGATGATAAGGATGAATTGATATGCGAATGCGAGATGTCCGATCAACATCATTGTTCCTCCAACGGACCGCGCCCAGAGGTACGGTTTCGTTGCATTCACGGAGGCGATGAATGGAAGCGATGGGTCGTTCATCATCGTCCCCTGGATCCATCCTCCGGTGCACATCGCAATAACGTAAAGAGCGATACCGATCGCGCTCATCCAGAAATGGAGCTTGATCAGCTTCGGATACGGCCATTCCCATTTGGCGATGCGCGGCATAATGTAATAGATGGCGCCGAAGAGGATCATGGAGAGGAATCCATACACACCGAGATGCGCATGGCCGATCGTATAGTGAGTAAAATGGGCCACCTCGCTGAACGACCGGAGCGATTCGATCGAACCTTGAAAACTCACTGCAGTGTAACTCATCGAGCCGAAAACGACGAACCGGAGCGTCGGGCTGTATTTCAACATTCTGAAATGGCCGATCGTCGTGAGATGGTGGTTCACGGCGACGGCCATCACCGGGACGAACATCATGACGCTCGCGACGATCGACACGGTGACGAGCCAAGTCGGCAGCGGCCCGCCTACGAGATGGTGGATGCCGTTCCAATTGTAGAAGAGGGCGAACGCCCAGAAGCCGAGAAGGCCGAGATAGTAGCTGTAGATAGGACGGCCGATGACTTTAGGAATAAAATAATACGCCCCTGCAAGACCGACCGGCGTGAACCAAACGGCGAGCGCGTTATGCGCGAACCACCAGTTCATCGCCGCTTCGGTGACGCCGTCATAAATGCCAAGGTTGGCAACGACATACAGGATCGGAAACCAAAGCATTGAGGCAAGAATATACCACATGCTCACATAGAGATGCTCGACCTGGCGTTTCCGAAACGTCTCGATGATCGAGTACGCAAAGAATAAAAAACCGAGCGCGATCAATCCGCCGGCGGGCCGGGGAAATTCAAGCCATTCCATCCCCTGATTATACCCGAACAACAACGCCACGACCCCGAAGAGAACGCCGATATTCCAGAGGATCGCAGAGACATACAGTGCCCACGTCTTCTGAATCGGCACTCTGCAAAGCCTGCCGGTCAGCCAGACGACCATGCCGGCCCCGGCCAGCGATGCCCAGCCGTACATCACTGCGTTGAGATGGACGGGGCGGATCCTTCCGAAGGTCAAGAACGGCGTGCCGCCGAGCCAGTCCGGGAGGTTGAATTTTACTGCGGCCCCCAGCCCTGCAAGCGATCCGAGAACAAGCCATGCAATTCCGGTCGCAAAATATAGAACGACCGGACTTGTCACAGAGTCATCGATGTGGACGCGATGCTGTCGCTCGGAGACATCCTCAACGGCCTCCGACGCGAACGAGACGAATTGTTCCTTAGCGGTGGTTTGCGCTGCCATTGGAAGGTTTCTGGAAAATCATATCTTGCGGCGTGCCAATCGGTTCTTCGTCGTCAAAGATCAATTTGGCCCCTTCATTCAACTGCTTGATGGAAAATTGCTTTGTCCGCACCGCCCAGACAAAGCCGGCAAGCGTCAACGCTCCCGCAACGACAACGAAAGAAATGATGATGATGATCGCAACCGGCAGGTTCATAAAATTGTCTTCATATTCGCCGCCTTCGAAAAATCAGATTTTGAATGTGGGAAGATACCACAATGTTTCTACTATTTCAATATACCGCGTGATTTTTTATAGGAATGAATACCGCGAGACTGTCATGAAGCCGGGACAACAATTATTGCCGGTATTGAGTGAGAAGAATAACCGGGGTCGGTTAAGAGGGAGGAGAAAGGACAGCGGGGTTGCTTAAGAATTGTTTTTCAGCCTTAACGAATTGCTTACGACGCTTACCGAGCTGAACGCCATCGCCCCCGCGGCTATCGCAGGATTCAGCATTCCGAAGGCGGCCAGCGGAATGCCGATGATATTATAGATGAAAGCCCAAAATAGATTCTGTTTAATGATCCGCACGGTGCGGCGTGATAACCGGATGGCCTCAACCACGCCTGCCAGGTCCGACCTCACCAAGGTAATGTCGGCGGATTCCATTGCAATATCGGTCCCGCTCCCCATCGCAATGCCGACGTCAGCTTGTGCGAGCGCCGGTGCATCGTTCACGCCGTCTCCTACCATCGCCGCGACTTTTCCCTCGGCCTGGACCGCTTTTACACAGGCAGCTTTCTCCTGAGGCATAACGCCGGCGATGACGCGATCGACACCAGCTTGAGAGGCAATAGCCCGTGCGGCATGTTCGCTATCGCCCGTCATCATGATCGTTTCAATTCCCATTTGCCTCAAGCGCGAAATGACTTCCTTTGCATTGTTCTTGATCGTATCGGCAACGGCAATGACGCCAGCCAATTTTCCATCTGAGGAAACAAAAATCGCCGTCTTCCCGTCCGCCGAAAATTTCTGAACGACGGCATCCGCCTCAGCTGAAGAGACCGAACGGCTCTCCATTTGAGCCCGGTTTCCGACCGCCATATCCTTGCCACCGACAACGGCCGTCACGCCTTTCCCTTCCGTATTGCGGAAAGAATGGATGTCTTCTCCGATTGAGATGTTTTGCATCTCCGCGAATCCGACAATTGCGGCGCCAAGAGGGTGTTCGGATTTCTTCTCAAGAGCAGCCGCGTGCCCGATCAACTCCCGTTCATTGAATCCGTTAAACACCGCCACGTCGGTTACCGAGGGTTTCCCTTCGGTTATCGTACCGGTCTTGTCGAATATAATCGTCTGAATCTTCAGTGCCCGCTCAAGGCTTTCGGCATTTTTTATCAGGATGCCGTTTGCCGCCCCCTTCCCTGTTCCCACGATGATTGCGGTCGGTGTCGCGAGACCTAGCGCGCACGGGCAGGCAATAATCAACACTGCGATAAAATTGATCATGGAATGGGTAAACCCGATCCCCCCGACGAGATACCACATGCCAAACGTCAACAGCGCAGCGCCGATGACAGCCGGCACAAACACCGACGCAATTCTGTCGGCCAATCTCTGGATCGGTGCCTTCGAACCTTGCGCTTCCTCTACAAGCTTGACGATCCGGGCAAGGAGCGTTTCTTTCCCGACAGCCGTCGCGCGGAACTCAATGCTGCCATTCTTGTTGATCGTTCCACCGACAACCAGATCCCCTGCTTTTTTTTCAACCGGAAGACTTTCTCCCGTTACCATCGATTCGTCGATCGTCGTGAAACCGTTTGTAATAACGCCGTCAACCGGAATTCTTTCTCCGGGACGCACCCGGATAGTATCTCCAATCGCCAGGAGATCAATTTCAATTTCCGATTCAACGCCACTTCGGATCACAGATGCTTTTCCCGGTTGAAGCCCCATCAGCTTCTGAATAGCGTTCGAAGCCCGCTGCTTGGCGCGGGATTCGAGGAGCCGTCCCATCAGAATGAGCGTGATAATTGTCGTCGCGGTATCAAAATACACCGCCCGCATTCCGTCCGGCCGCCTGATCCATTCGGGGAATAACACCACCAACATGCTATAAAGATAGGCGGTACCGGTTCCGACGGCAATGAGGGTGTTCATGTCTGCAGAGAAATGTTTTCCAACCTGCCACGCCGCGGCAAAGAACCGTTTACCCGAAATGAACATCACCGGTGTTGAAGCGACGAAAAGCAGCTTATTGATGTCGTCGGATGGCAAGGGCAGCCAGTGCTTAAACCAATCCGTCATGCTCAGCATGCTCACCAGCATGATCGGAATCGCGAGCGCAGCGCTGACGATGAATTCTTTCTTTAATTGCTCGTACGCTTTTTGCTGATAAGATGTGGCATCGGGAGCAACAGTTCCGAGCCCGCCGGTGCTTTGAACTTTTGTTTCGGGGAGAAGCAGCGTATATCCGGCTTCGCTTACCGCCTCGGAGAGCGCCTGCAGGTTTGTCTTCGCATCGTCGAACGTCAGCGCGACTTTCTCCGTCGCAAGATTGACATTGGCCTCGAGAACGCCGTCGACCTTTTTCAGCGCCTTTTCAACCCGCACGACGCAGCTTGCGCACGTCATTCCTTCGACGGGGAGGCTTACGATATAGGGATGAGCGCTTGGCATTTTCAAAAAGTACCGTTGCTCAATTCGCAGCGACTAATCTATATCCTGCTTCATCGAGCGCATCGGCTATTTTCTGCTGAGAGATCTTGGAATCGTCGTATTGGATTTTTGCCCTGCCGATCTGAACATCCTCCACCACAACACCGTTCAGCTTGCTTAACTGTTTCTTCACGCTCATAACGCAATGGCCGCACGACATGCCTTCGATATTCAACTCTTGTACTTTCATTGTCCGCCTCTTTTGTGTGTGCTTTCGGAATAACAAACCTTCTTCTTCCCATAAATTACAACAAAAAAAAACTACAAACAATTTCATTCCCCCCGCACATCGTTTTCCTTGCTTCCGTTGAATCTCTTTCTTATTTTCATTTACAATTTTCAAGGGAGCCGTTCAGCATGCCATTGATGGTAAGCATTTCAGGGATTCGCGGAGTCGTCGGCGAGAATCTAGTTCCCGACGTCGTTGTCAGATATGCCGCGGCGTTCGCCGAATACTGCAACCGCGGAACGATAATTATCGGACGGGACGGACGCATCACCGGCTCCAGCATTGCCAGCATTGTCAGCTCCACGCTCCTCCAGATGGGATGCGACGTCATCGCGATCGGGATTTGCCCGACGCCGACGGTCGCCCTTGGGGTCGAAACATTGAACGCGGCCGGAGGGATCGCCATTACTGCAAGCCATAACCCGATGCAATGGAACGGGATGAAATTCTTTGCCCCCGGCGGGATGTTTCTCAACGGCGACGAAAATAGAAAATTCTGGCAGATCGCCGACCGCGGAAATTTCTCGTTCGCTCCATGGGACAAGCAGGGAAGACATTCGACCGACACAACCCGCATCGACGCCCATATTCGATCGGTCCTTTCTCTCCCCTATATCCACCTTGACAAAATCCGCAGGAAAGGCGTAAAAGTGGTCGTCGATTGTGTCAATGCTGCCGGAGGAATCATCGTTCCGAAGCTCCTGCGGGAGTTTGGCTGCACGGTCGTAGAAATGAACAGCGAGGTGAGCGGCATTTTTTCTCATACGCCGGAACCGATCCCCGAGAACCTCGCAGACCTCGCGCAGCGGGTACTTTCGGAAAGGGCCGATGTCGGCATCGCCGTCGACCCGGATGTCGATCGGCTTGTGTTCATCGATGAGCAGGGAAAACCTTTTGTGGAAGAATACACCATTGCTTCCGTCGTAAAGTTCGTGCTCGATGCGGAGAAGAAATTAGGGAGAGGAGACCATTCCGTCGTTGTCAACCTTTCCACCACGAGGGCCGTTGACGATATCGCTTCGGCATACGGCGCGAAAGTATACCGAACGCCGGTCGGCGAGATCAACGTGGCCTCAAAAATGAAAGCCCTTCAAGCGGTTATCGGCGGAGAAGGCAGCGGCGGAGTTATTTTGCCCGAGGTCCATTACGGCCGTGATGCAGTCGTCGGCATCGGCCTTTTCCTGCAGCTATTAGTGGATTTTGGAGGAAAAACTTCCGAACTTAAGGCCAGCCTCCCCCAATACACCATCGTAAAGGACAAGATCGAACTAGGCTCCCTGAAACCGGATTCCATTCTTCAGTCGCTGTACCAAAAATATTCCAAGACCGAGCGGACCAACATGGACGACGGACTGAAGATCGATTTTGCATCCTCGTGGGTCCACTTACGAAAATCGAATACGGAACCGATCATCCGCGTTATTGCGGAAGCTCGGACACATAACGAAGCCGCCGCCCTTGTGAAAAAATTCAAGACGGAAATCGTCGGCTGAGCTCTTCATCATGGCAACGACACAATTGTTCAGCAAAAGGACGCGATAGCGTGACGCTTTGCAAAGTGACAGGGACGATCGTCTCGACTCAAAAGAATCAGGCGCTGAGAGAGTATAAGCTCCTCATCGTGCAGCCCGTCGACCTGGCCGGAGAGTTGTTCGGCAAGGAGGCTCTCGCCATCGATACAGTCGATGCGGGTGTCGGCGATACGGTCTTGATCATTCAAGAAGGAGCGGGCGCACAACAGGCCTTGAAACGTAAAGATGCACCGGTTCACACCGTTATCGTTGCTGTCGTTGACGGGATCGATGTCGCGGGTCAATAGGGGACCTCGCCGTTAAGCATATTTTCCAATGCAAACTCCACCGAAGGAAAGCGGGATCGATATTTCCGACTTGCTCCGGCTCTCTGCAATTCCCGGGGTAGGGACAAATCGTCTGCGGCTTCTTGTCACGCATTTTGGATCGCCGACGTACGTGCTCAAAGCGTCGCCGCGCGATTTGATCCATGTGGAAGGGATCGACAAAAAGCTCGCTGCCACCATCGCTCACTTTGGCGATGGCAGCGCATTCGCGGAAGAGCAACTTTCCCTCATCAACAAGGTCAACGGGCGCATCGTGACATTTTGGGACGGCGAATATCCCGAATATCTCCGTAAGATCTACGACCCGCCTCCTTTCCTTTTTGTTCTCGGCGCTTTTCGAAAGGATGATAAATACGCCGTCGCTATCGTCGGCACAAGGCGTCCTTCGGCGTACGGTAAGCTGATCGCCGAACGGTTCGCAAAAGAGCTTGGGGAAAAAGGGATCACGATCGTCAGCGGCCTCGCACGGGGAGTCGACACCGTGGCGCATCTCTCTTCGTTGAAATCGGGGGGAAGGACTATTGCGGTGATCGGCTCGGGCATCGATATCATCTATCCAGCCGAAAATAAGAAACTTGCCGAGCAGATCGAAGAGAACGGAGCCGTCGTTTCGGAATTTTTTATGGGGACAAAACCCGACCCCGGAAATTTTCCCCGGCGCAACCGCATCGTCAGCGGTATGGCGCTGGGGACGCTCATTGTCGAAACCGGGGAGAACGGCGGCGCAATGATCACCGCATCGACCACCCTGGACCAGAACCGCGAGCTGTTCTGCATCCCCGGCAACATTACTGAGAAATTCAGCGCAGGGACGAACAGGCTCATCCGCGACGGACACGCGAAGCTCGTTCAATCGGTCGACGACATTCTTGAGGAGCTGAAGAGCTCGCTCCGACCGATCTTGAAATCCCCGCAACCGGCGCCTGTTACCCTTACCGTCTTCGAACAAAAGATCCTCGATCTCCTCGTTTCTAACCCGTCGCACATCGACGACATTGCAGAGCGATCCGGCCTCTCCATCCCCGACACCTTGGTGAATCTTTTGAGCCTTGAATTCAAGGGGCTCGTCCGCCAGCTCGCCGGAAAAATGTTCCTCCGGCTGTGAATTTCCTCCCCCGCACTTGACAACAATTTCGGCTCTACAATAATCACGCCAAAAAAGTTTGCCTTTTCAGCAAAATTACCTATCTTTATCTACGCGTATGTTTACCATAGACGAAATAAGAGTAGAGAGCCGGATCGCCGATGTTCAGTTCGCGTGCGACCTCGACCAATGTAAAGGGGCCTGCTGCACCCTCAAAGGCGGTCGGGGCGCGCCGGTCACGGACGAAGAAGTCGATGAAATTTACAACGCATATCCAATCGTAAAAAAGTATCTTCCGAAAGAACATCGGGAATGGATCGAACTTCACGGTCTGGTCGAAGGCGGGCCGGGCTTTTACGCGACCCAATGCAGGGATGAGGAGGCGTGCGTTTTCGTTTACTATGACAACGGCATCGCCAAATGCTCGTTCGAAAAGAGTTTTCATAACAAGGAGATTCAGTGGCGCAAGCCGCTGTCGTGCCATCTCTTCCCTTTGCGTGCCAGCTACAATTCTCCAGAACAACTGCGGTTTGAATATTTGCACGAATGCGAGCCGGCATTTCAAAAAGGAAGTTCGGAAAAAACACCGCTCTTCAAATTTCTGAAGGAAGTCCTCGTCCGCTCATACGGCGGGGCGTGGTACCGGCAATTCGAAGAAGAATGTGAGAAACGTTCGAGCATTTCCCCACGAGGCGATTAGGATCTATGCTACAAATCTCACAGCAGCAACGGCTGCTTCAAAAACTTACTCCGCAGCAGATCCAGTACCTCAAGCTTCTTCAACTCCCCACCGTAGCTCTCGAACAGCGAATCAAAACCGAACTCGAACAAAATCCCCTTCTTGAAGAGGGCATCGAGGACGAGATCGAACTCGCTCAAGAAGACGCCGAGAACGAGACCGCCGAGGCCGATGATGGAGCAGAGACCGAGGTAAAGAAAGAAAAAGACGAAGAATTTACTTTTGAGGATTTCGTCAACGACGAAAATGCGTATACCCCAAAGAGCAGCGCCCCTCAGGACGATGAAGATCGCGATGAGATACCGATGTCGGCGCCGGAACCGCTCCTTCAAAAACTCAAGGCGCAATTGCAGCTCGCCGACCTTACCGAGACCGGCATGCTTGCCGCCGACGAGATCATCGGCAACATCGACGAGGACGGTTACCTGCGCCGCGACCTAAGCCTCATCGTTCAGGACCTCAACCTTTCGCACGGACTCCAACTGACCGTTGCGCAAGCAGAGCTTGTCCTGAAGCGTATCCAGCGCCTAGAGCCGGTGGGCATCGGTTCGCGAACGCTCCAGGAATGCCTCCTCTTGCAGCTGGAGGCGCTCGAATGCGAGCCGCGGCTGAAGAAACTCGCCCGCGTCATCCTCGAAACATATTTTGACGAATTCACGAAAAAACATTTCGAACAGCTTTCCAAACTCCTCAATATTTCCCTTCCCGAGGTCAAAGAAGTGCTCGACGTCATTTCCCATCTCAACCCGAAGCCGGGGGAAGGGGAAATCTCGACACAGGAAAATTACATCACCGTCGATTTCATCGTTCACTTCGAGGACGGGGAGTTTATCATTCAGCTCAACGACAAGAACATTCCGCCGCTTCGGATCAACAAGGATTACCGGGAGATGATGTCGCGGAAGAAAAAGAACGGGGTCAATGCGGAAACGAAGACATTCATCCGGCAGAAGTTTGAAGCGGCAAAGTGGTTCATCGCGTCGATCTACCAGCGGCGGGACACGATGCTGCGCGTCATGCGGACGATCGTCGACAAACAGCGGCAGTTCTTCGAACTCGGCGACGGTCTGAAACCGATGATCTACAAAGATATCGCCGCCGTCATCAAGATGGACATTTCCACCATCAGCCGCGTTGTGAACGGGAAATATGTCCAGACCGATTTCGGAGTCTACGAACTGCGGTATTTTTTCAGCGAAGGGATCAGCACGCAAAACGGCGAGGACGTTTCTAACAAGGAAGTGAAGCTTCGCATCAAAGAGATCCTCGAAACCGAGGACCCGCACAAGCCGCTGAGCGACGACCGGATCGCCGAGATCCTGAACGAGCGGGGCTTCAACATCGCGCGCCGGACAGTCGCCAAGTACAGGGAATCGATGATGATCCCGGTGGCCCGCCTCAGGAGAAAGATCTCTTAATCATTTAACGACCGAAAACACTATGGAAACGCTTCATTCTACAACGATCATCGGCCTTTCAAGGGACGGCAAAGTTGCGCTCGGGAGCGACGGCCAGGTCACTCTCGGAACGACCGTCGTCAAGCATACTGCGAAAAAGGTCCAGCGACTGTACAACAATTCGGTGCTCGTCGGCTTTGCGGGAGCCTCTGCCGACGCATTCACGCTCATGGAACGCTTTGAAGAGAAGCTCCAAAAGCACCAGGGGCATCTTGAACGCTCCGCCGTCGAGCTCGCGAAGGATTGGAGGACCGATAAATATCTCCGCCGACTCGAGGCGATGATCGGCGTTCTGGATAAGGAGCACGCGTTCATCATATCCGGAACGGGCGACGTCATCACCCCCGACGACGGCATCGTTGCGATCGGGTCGGGAGGACCGTACGCGCTCGCGGCCGCGCGGATGCTTGTAGCGTATACCACACTTTCCGCGCGGGAGATCGTGACACAGTCTTTGAAAACCGCGTCGGAGATCTGCATTTACACTAACCAGAATATTACCGTCGAAGAGTTGTGAACACATGAAAACAATTGTCGCCACAGAAAAATCGACCCCGCCAAGTTCGGGGAAGGCGGAACGCCAGCATGGATCGCGGGAACTGACACCGACGCAGATCGTCCGCGAACTGGATAAATACGTCATCGGCCAGCATGAGGCAAAAAAATCCGTTGCAATCGCGCTGCGGAACCGGTGGCGCCGGCTTCAGGTTCCCGAGAATCTCCGCGAGGAGATCATGCCCAACAATATTATCCTGATCGGACCCACCGGCGTAGGAAAAACCGAGATCGCCCGGCGGCTTGCCAAACTGTCGAACGCTCCTTTCATAAAGGTCGAAGCGTCAAAATTCACCGAAGTCGGATATGTCGGCCGCGACGTCGATTCCATGATCCGCGACCTTACCGAACTCGCGGTCGTCATGGTCAAATCGGAAAGGACGGAGGAGGTGCAGGAGAAAGCGGAGCATCTTGCCGAAGAACGCATTCTCGACATCCTCATCCCGTCGGTCCGGAAATCGAAGAACGATGCTAACCCTCCGGCTGAGGCCCCATCGGACGAGGAGCTGAACGAAAAAACGCGCGACCGGTTCAGGGAAAAGATCAAAGGCGGGCAACTCGACGACAGGATCATCGAACTCGACGTCCCGAGCGACCAATTCCCTTCCATGCAGATACTCGGGCCCATGAATCTCGAAGAGATCGGCGTCAATCTGCAGGACGTCTTCGGTAACCTGATGCCGAAAAAAATGAAGAAGAGAAAGCTCTCGATCGCGGACGCAAAAAAAATTCTCATCCAGGAAGAAGCGCAGAAACTGATCGACCAGGATGCTGCCGTAAAAGAGGCGATCCACCGGGTCGAGAATTCAGGGATCGTTTTTCTGGATGAAGTGGACAAGATCGCAGGGAACCGGGGAGCCGTCAACGGACCGGACGTTTCGCGCGAAGGAGTCCAGCGGGATCTCCTCCCCATCGTCGAGGGCTCGACGGTGGCGACCAAATACGGCATGGTCCGCACAGACCATGTGTTGTTCATTGCTTCCGGGGCGTTCCATGTTTCAAAGCCGTCAGACTTGATCCCGGAGCTGCAGGGACGATTCCCGATCCGGGTAGAGTTAAAGAGTTTGAGCGAAGACGACTTCGTCAAGATCCTCACTCTTCCACAGAATGCGCTCATCAAACAGTATACTGCCCTGCTGAAGACGGACGGCATCGAAATCGAATTCACGGACGATGCCATCAGGGCGATAGCGCGCATTGCAACGCAGGTGAATGAAGAAGTGGAAAATATCGGAGCCAGGCGCCTTCACACGATCATGACCTCGCTCCTGGAAGAAATACTTTTCGAGGCCCCTGAGAAGATCTCCGCCGGAAAACTTGCGGTGACAAGGGGAATGGTAGAACAAAAGCTGAACACTATCGTGAAAGACAAGGACCTGAGCCGTTTCATCCTCTGACCGTCCCATCGACGGCGGCAGCAACCTCATCAAACAAAAAAACCCGTCCACGAGGACGGGTTTTTTTGTCGCATACTCCGGCCGGCTTAAATCCGGAATCGCATCCCAAGCGTGATCGAGCCGGTATGAAAGCTGTTCGGGCTCGTGAGCAGACCGATGCTTTCCGTCCCCAGGTCCAGGTCCCAAATCGGCGTGTTGATGCCGAAGCCCAGCGACCAGTTGAACCGCTCCCGACCGCCAACCGTGATTCCCGTTCGGATCGGGAACGCCCCGATCGGACGGTACTCGGTACCAATAGAGAAACGCGGAATCGTCGTATTGCCGGGCTCATTATTAAAGCCGACATTCAGATCGGCCGCAACGAGCAGCTGCCCCGGGAAATATGAAACGAAGGGCGCCTTGTCGACCTGCAACTCGCCGCCTATATGGAGGGCCGTGGGGAGACTTGTTTTGAAGGAAGTGGTATCGTATTTTTCGCCTTTGAAATAATTCTTTACCGAATCTTTGTTGCCGATGTCTGCGACCGTGAAATTCGAGTTTCCTGTGATGACCTTCGTGTTCTGCGACCAGGTGATCTTGCCGAGGTCGGTCAGACTTGCCGCCACTCGCAATGCCGGAAAGACCTCGGCCGAGAAGCCCAGGTCGACACCCATTCCGCGCCCTGCCGGCTTGCCCAGGAATTCTGAAGCGCTGGAAGTGCTGTCAAAATTCACCCCGGACATATATTGGAGAAAATTGACGTTGCCGGAAATCGCCTGAGTATTCAGGACGTTCCCGGGGTAATAGGTCGGCAAAATCTGGATCGCGCCGGTATAGTGGTCCGTACCCAAGTACGCAAAACCCTGCACGTACTTCAGCCCGACCCCCACGGCGATGTTCTTTGCCCAGCCAAGTTTCACTGGCAGCATCCGTGCATACGAAAGGTTGAATTCCCTGGTCCACGAAGCCTTCACTGAAGTGCCGTCAAGACTGTAAACGGCGCCGTTCGCAGGAAACGCCTCCAAGAGCGTTTGCAGATATCCCTGCGGAATGTCCAAGTTGATCGCCGCATGGTCGCTCACTGAAAGGCCGAAACTGCCGATGGTGTTAGAACGAACGGTCAGTCCGAATTCGGTGATGTTGAAATTAGCCTGCGTGTGCGAAATGCCGCCGGGGAAGAGTCCCAGGATTTCCTGCTTGTCTGCCTCCGAGAGGGTCTTCCCGATCCGTATCGCCTTCCCATTCTTGTCCAGCGCCGGTTGACCGTCAGCCCCGAGGCTGTCGACGCCGGTGAAATCGTCCTGATAGATTTTGTAATTGATAAAATCACTCCCCGCGAGGACGCCGATTCCCGTGAACGGCGGAATCTGGAATGTGACCGTGCTTCCACGGTCGTCGAGTGCAAGATTCGCGGGGTTGAGACCAAGTGCGTCGATGCCGCGCGAGGAGGCCGTGTATGTCCTTGCCATGGCGACCGTCCGGCCCGACGAAAGGTCGTCGCCGGCAGCTCCGATCGAAGTGGTCATCACACCGATCACCAGAACGGCGGTCAAGCGAGCGGAGCGGCGTGTTTTGAAAATGCTCTTCATCGTACTCTCCTTGGAATCGTAGTTCATGGTCGGTGTGATCATTTCATTTGGTCAAAATTGACGTTGAACCTGACGCTGAGAAACGCCTTCAACTCCACAGAATAGGTGGTGTCGAATTTGACCGGTTGATTACTCCCTGAGGTGTTCAGCCGGATGGTCACTGCAGCAAAACTGGCCGGGTTTATTTTGGAGACGTCAGCCGTGTCGAGTCCGATGACCGTACCGGTGATTCCGAGCGGAGAATTTGGTTTCGAGGCATAGCGGGCGCTGTCAGCCGTGATCAGCCCAATTTTGGGGAAGCTGAGAAGCACCGTGGTATCCGGCTGGGACCTGTTGGTCTTAAGAGCGGGAAGCAAATTCATTCCTGCCGTAATCTGAAGGGGGAAACCGTTCACGATCGTAAATGACACTTGTCCGCTGTCAATCTGTGTCAGGTCCTTCTTGTCGACCTTGTTCCCGGAACTGTCCTGCATGACAACGGTATCTTTGAAAGTACCGTTGATGATGCCGATCGTGACCGGGAACGAGAAATCGAGCGACGTATAGACGCTGTCCCCCTGCTTCACCGTGCCTGTGCTGTCGGGGTACTGGTAATATGAAGCGGGATCGACAACCGCCTGGCCGATCACCTGGAATTTGGTCGGCAGGCTTCCGTTGCCGCCGCTAAAGAATGCGGAGAGGAACTGATCGATGCCGTTGCCGGGCTGGCTAGTCTGCTTGTTGAAAACGATTTTTTTCGTCTGTCCCGGATAGATCCGGAGCGTGTCGGTGAGTCCGCCGCCTTGCTTCGGATCCATGGCGGTCAATGTGGCCCGTTGGTTTCCGTTGTTGTCGATACCGATCACCTTCATCGTCAGGTCCGTGGGGAACAAGCCGGTGCTCAGGATATTGAGAGTGATCGAAACCGAATCGAATTTGATGCTGTCAGCCGTGAACTTGTTGCTGATATCTCCGATCAGCGAAGGGACGGTCGTGTTAATAGCAACTACCGTCGGTTTTACTTTGCCGATGACCTTGGAGATAATATACGTCGGCCTTGGAGGCACTTGATTATTATTCTGCGGTGTGATCTGAACTTGTACCGAGTCGGTCTTGCGGATCACCACCCGCCCCTGGGTCGCAGCAAGCGTTCTGATGCGCAGCGAGAAATGCATATTGGCGACCGACAGCGTGTCCAGCCTTCCGTTGATCGTTTGAAAACTCTGAGACTGGATGGCATAATTGGCCATCGAGACCGTTTGCAAAAATTGCCCCGGCGCTGCGCCGGCGGCTGGGACCGTATCCGAAAGGGTTCGGTCGTCTTTCAGCACAAAAGGAACGCCCGAAGTTTTGTCGACAAATTCCTGGAAAGCAAAATCGACGGCGATCTTTGTGGGGATGTTATTGGTGATGCTGACCGTAAATTTACCGTCCTTAAACTCAGCGCGTTTGATCAACGTCGAGTCGTCGACGATTTGAATGGACGAATCGGGGAGGTTCTTTACGTCGTACGGAGTGTTCAACTGCACCTTAGCGCTGTCCATTGCGGGGGATGTTCCACTGGAGCCGCCGTCCACAGTCATGCTCGCAGAAAGATCGTCGCTGGCATTGATGGTCTTCCCCTGGATGTCGTTCGACTGCACTGTGAACCGCAAAATCAAATTAGAACTCATCGTCAACCCCGATACCACCGCGGTGGCTGTACCGGTTGTTCCCGGAGCGATACCCCCCGGGAACAAAAAGGTCGCAACGACAGAATCGTTCGGCTGGGCCGCCAGCATGTCGGTGTTGATGAGCTGAACTCCGGGATTTGCAAAGTTGACAGTGAACTGAAAATTGTTCTGAACGGTCAGCGTCATTCTTCCGTTCTGAAAGGAGATCCAGTCGTAGAGCGCCGAAGGGTTGCTCACCGGCTGCTGCATCGCAAGCGAAAAATTCGGGCCGAATGAGGGATACGTAAACGGGAGGGTATTTCCGGAGAACAACTGGCTCGCGCCGACATTGACGCCCGAGATCGTGTTCACAGGCAGCTGCAGCAATCCGATCTTATTGCCGACCTGGGCCGGATGCGGTGTCAACTCCGGGAGGACGATCGCATTCGGCTGGTTCACCAGCGACGAAGGTTGGTATATGATCGACATCGTGGACGAGTCGTAGATGAATTTCTTGTCCTTGGCAATCATCTGCGCGAAGGTGAACGTCCTGTCGATGATCTGGATGTTCAACGGGATCTGCCACGACGGCGCCTTCGGTTCGAGCGGCGCCTTGATGCATTGGTACGACACCGGCAGCGTCAGGAGCAGAAGGAACAGCAACACGAGTTTGTGTTGTTCCGCTTTCATCCTGAAGAAAAACTTCATAGAATCCTCCAGACTAAGGTCAAACGAAAATTTGTATCCGGCATGTGGGTGGAAACGGGCCGCTGATGCGGGCCTTCAGTATCATCAATGTACAGCACCCGCACGTCGTACATGTTGATGGGCGTCATACAATATGCGGCGGCAACGGCGAGGAAAAGCGCCGAACGCCCGGTGTGAGCGTCCGGCACTCGTAAAAAACTATGGATCAGTGTATCTTCTCTTCTTTGGCGGGGAACTGAAAACCGAAATTGTGCGAGGGCGGCTCATCTCCAAGAATTTTGATCTCGCCAAATTTCGACTCGTACTTCTCGATGTTGTCCTTCAATGCATTCAACAGCAGCCGCCCATGCTGCGGCGTCATAACGATCCGGGCAAATACCTTTGCCTTCGGAACTCCCGGAAGTATTCGGGTAAAATCGATGACAAATTCGGCGGGTGAATGAGTGATGATCGCCAAATTAGAATAAATTCCTTCAGCTTCTTTTTCACCCAACTCGATATTGATTTGCTGCCCTTGCGGGGGCTGTGGATTGCTCATGAATGTTCCTCTTCGTGGTGATACCGGCTGCGCTCAGCCGTGCGAAAAACTCCAGCGCGGCAAAAACCGCCACGCCGGTCTCTCTTGTTGCTTCTCCCTAATTTTTCCCCTGGCGGATCTTATCAGCCTTGTCGTAGGCCTCGAGCGCCTTGTCTTTCATGTTCAAATTTGCGTAGACCTGGCCCAGCAGCTCCCACATCAACACGTCGTTGTTCTTCATCACGACGACGCTTTCAAGATACGGAAGGGCCATTTTGTATCTCTCCTTATAGGAGACGTCATCGTCTTTACCTGCGGCTTTCAATTTCACCTGCTCGGCGACACCCCAGTTCACATACGTTGCGGCGATATTATAGAGAGCATCGGCGAACGACGAGTCAAGCTTGAGCGCAGTCTTGAACTCCGTGATCGCGTCTGCATACGCCGAATCCTTCAGCAGAAAAACGCCGAGGTTGTAGTGGTCGATCTTGCTTTCAGGATACTTTTTCACGCGCTCGACCAACAACGCTCGTGCTTCTGCTTCTCGTTCGGAGCCGATAAGCGCTTTCATCAGGCTTTCGGAGATGTCGGGATCGCCCGGGAACATCGTCTGCGCTTTTTTCATCGCATCGACCGCTTTATTGAACTGCTCTTTTGCTGCGATCAGATCGGTCGAATCGATCGCCGGAGCAAACGGTCTGTCTCCGTCGTACTTCACGCTCTGGACAAGGCCGCTTTCGACCGCGAGCGTCAGATGATATTTTTCGATCCGCCACGTTTCTTTCGTGTCGCCTTTTTTCTGCTTCGCCGGTTTGGAGATCTTGATCAGCGAATCACCGAGCAAATAACTGACATCGGCGGTTTTGATCCTCTCATGAATGCTCGCCAAATTTTTCATCGTCTCGAAATCATCACGATACGTGGACATAAAACGAACTTTCAATGCATTGGCGCTGTCAAGATAGATCTTCCCCAGAAGCTTGGCCGAAAGAGTGTCTTTTCCCTGTTCGAAGGCGATTGTAAATTGCTCTGCGGCATGCGCCATTTCATCGTTGCGCAGGTACGCAAGGCCAAGCGTCCGACGTGTAAGAAGGCTTTCCGGAAGAATATAAACTGCCGTCGAGAATGTCGCGATCGCTTTCGGCAAATAGGATGCCGTGTCGATCGCCCGGTTGATCTCGTCTACCCCCTGGTTGTATAATTTGCCCCATGCATTCAGTGTCACCACCTGAATATCCTGCTTATGGGTCGGCGCAATGGCCAGGGCTTTATCGAACGACTCTTTCATCCCCCTGAAATCTCCCTGGACATACTGGATTTCCCTGCCGAGGAGGTAATATGCTTCCTCGTTCTTCGGGTTCTTCTCGACCTCCTTTAAAAGCTGTTTCTTGGCGTTGTCATATTCTTTCCGCTGCAAATACAATTTCGCACTTGTCATTTCGGATGAGGCGCACTCGAAGCCAGTGGTGAAGATGGCGGCAAGCACGATGCTGATGATACCCAACTGAACTAGTAGTTTCATACGATGTTCCTTAGCTTATTCGCTTTATAGTAGTTGATGGAGACAAAAAATTCCTGAAAATATATAAAAAATAGGCTTGATAGTCAATCTCACGTTCGCGCCGAAAAATGGCCGGAGCAGCCATGTTATTCTCATCAGCCAGGTAAATGCTCTGCGAATTCAGCTCAATATTTCTGCCGCAGAAAAGCTCTTCCTGATCGGAAAGCCCCTCGTTCCGCTTCGAGGTCGAACGGGTTTTCCTTCCGCTCCTTCGCGGAGGAATACTCTCCTGAAGCCCCCCTTTTCAAAAGAAACGTTCTCCATTGATGGAGTACCGCTGCCCGCGATCCGCCAACATTGCTTTCCCCCTTCAATTTCAGTACTTTGAGAAATCAATGCTGCAGTGTGAATATAGCTTGCCGAAGAGTATGAAAAAACTCGCCCTATGTCTCCTCCTCGTAATTTTTCAAACAGCATTTGCCGGGAACGGCACCGTTCTTTTCCTTGCGGTTGACGGCTCCATCAACCCCGCTTCTTCCGACTATATCCATGAGGGAATCAAACGCGCCGAAGAACATAACGCCTCATGTGTGGTCTTGGAATTGAATACGCCGGGGGGCTTGCTGAAATCCACCCGATTGATCGTAACGGATTTTTTAACGTCGTCCGTTCCGGTCGTCGTGTATGTCTCCCCTTCAGGCTCTCAATCGGCGTCCGCCGGGGTTTTCATTACCCTCGCAGCGCACATCGCCGTCATGGCGCCGGGGACGAACATCGGGGCGGCGCATCCGGTCAGTATGCAAGGTGGAATGGATTCGACGATGTCCGAAAAGGTCACAAACGACGCGGCCGCCTTCATCCGGACAATCTCTGAAAAAAGACACCGCAACATCCTCTGGGCCGAAGAGGCGGTCCGCAAGAGTTTGTCCATCACCGAGACCGAAGCGCTGAAGAAAAATATCATCGACTTCATCGCGAGGAGCCGGGGTGCGCTCATGGACTCGCTGGATGGAAAGGCCATCGCCATGAACGATAGGACCGTCGTCCTCGCAACAAAAGGAGCGGCGATCGAATTTTGGGAAATGGGCTGGCAATACAAGATTCTCGACGCGATCAGCGACCCAAACGTCGCATACATTTTCATGATGATCGGCATCTATGGGTTGTTGTTCGAACTCTACAACCCGGGGGCGGTGTTCCCCGGCGTTGCGGGAGCTATTTCATTGCTGCTGTCATTCTATACGATGCACACGCTCCCGATCAATTATTCCGGCGCAGCCCTCATTGTACTGGGGATCATTCTTTTTCTTCTGGAATTAAAGATACACAGCTACGGGTTGCTCACCGTCGGCGGATCTCTTTCACTTTTTCTGGGCTCGATCATGCTTATTAATACCGATGTATGGTTTGAATTCCAGGACATCTCTTTGGGTGTCATCCTTCCGACCGTCTTGCTGACGGCGGCGTTCTTTGTGTTCGCTATCGGAGCCGGTTTGAGAGCCCAACGCCGCAAACCTGTGACGGGGGCCGAAGGGATCGTCGGCGAACGCGGCGTAGCATTGACCAAATTGAACCCGGAGGGACAGGTGAAAGTTCATGGCGAGATTTGGAACGCCGAAAGCATCGACGGGCCCTTGTCAAAAGACGCGCCGGTGGTCGTCTCGGAGATCCACGGATTGTCGATAAAAGTCAAAAAGGATACTTTAAAGAAGTAACCCTTTGACGAGATCATTTTTCTTTCAATTCTTCACCATTATAAGGAGTTTGTCATGGAGCCGATCGGAGTCCTCTTAATCATTATCATCTTTTTTGGAGTGATCATACTCTCGAACGCCATCCGTATTTTGTCCGAATACGAACGGGGCGTCATCTTCCGGCTTGGAAGGATGATAGGCGTGAAAGGGCCGGGATTGATCCTGCTCATCCCCATTGTTGACAAAATGATTCGCGTCAGCCTTCGGACCGTGGTGCTGGATGTTCCTCCGCAAGATGTCATCACGAAAGACAACGTGTCGATCAAAGTGAACGCAGTGGTCTACTTCCGCGTCGTCCAGCCGGACAAGGCGATCGTGAGCGTGGAAAACTACATCTACGCCACATCGCAGTTGGCGCAGACAACGCTCCGCAGCATCCTCGGACAATTTGAGCTGGACGATCTGCTCGCCCAGCGGGATAAGATCAACCATGAGCTTCAGATGATCATCGACCAGCATACGGAGCCGTGGGGGATAAAAATTTCAACGGTGGAAGTGAAGCAGATCGACCTTCCCCCGGAGATGCAGCGAGCCATGGCGAAACAGGCGGAGGCGGAACGCGAACGGCGGGCAAAAGTTGTCCATGCCGAAGGAGAATTGCAGGCAAGCGCGAAACTTGGCGAAGCAGCCTCGATCATCCAAAAGAATCCGATCGCTCTCCAACTGCGGTATCTTCAAACATTGACCGAGGTCGCGTCGGAAAATAATTCGACGACCATCTTCCCCTTCCCGATAGAGCTGCTCACTCCATTCATTGAAGCCTATAAGAAAAAATAGAGCCGGAGATCAATAAAAAAAGGGAACGCATAAACGCGTTCCCTTTTTTATTGCGCCGATCATTGCTGCGGAGCAGACGGCGAGGTCGTTCCTGAGTTACACGTTCACTTTTTCCGCATTGCAGTACTCGTCAAACGCACCCGTTAAATCTGCGGCGATCGAATCCGCATCGCGGTTTTCAATCCTGAAACGGGGGATGAAATGCACAAGCTCTCCGTCCTTGAATAATGCCACGGAGGGCGACGATGGGGGAATTGGACCGAACCACTCCCTCGCCCGCGCCGTCGCTTCCATATCTTGGCCTGCAAAGACGCTCGTGAGCACATCGGGTTTATTCGGATGCCGGAGAGCCTTGGCGATCGCCGGCCGCGCTTTTCCTGCCGCACATCCGCAGACAGAATTCACAACGACGAGCACTGTCCCTTTTTTCTGGCTCAGTGTCTCGTCTACCTCTGCGGCATTCCGCAATTCGCGGATTCCGATTGTGGTTAACTCATCGCGGAAAGGCTGAATCATGACTGGATCGTACATTGATGCACCAAATAAAAATTATGAATTAGGAATTAGGAATTAGGAATTGAAACCACAGAATCATGTTGATCGCAGGGTTTTCAAAATTGATCCGATAATTCGTAATAACTCTGTACATTCATCCAACAAAGTTTGAGCTATGTTTTGTTCCAAATAACCGGAATCTTTCAATAAACGGAGCCAAAAGTGAGTTTCTCTTGCTTCTTTATAGGCAATATTCAACTTTGCGTAAAAGTCTCTTCGTGACTGAGCGCCAATCGCTTCCTCTACATTGGCGCCAATCGATGTCCCGCTCCGGAAAAGTTGATCGAAAATATTCCGATTTTTCTTCTCCTCCGATTTATTTTGAAATAGCCGAACAACATGAAGTGAAAATGCATAACTCTTAACCTGAACAACATTCCCCTCTTTCATAGCCTCCCCCCAAATATTTGTTCTTTTATTCCTAATTCATAATTCCTAATTCTTCATTGCATTTAACGCGCTTCCCGCTTTGAACCATTTGATCTGCCCCTCGTTGAAGGAATGATTCACGAGAATGGTATCGACTTTTCCGTTGCTGTGTTTCGCTTCAAGCTGCAACGGAACACCCGCTGCAAATGTTTGCAGGCCTTTGATGGCAAGAACATCATCCTCTTTGATCAAATCATAGTCGGCCGGATTCTTGAACGTCAAAGCGAGCATCCCTTGTTTCTTCAAATTTGTCTCATGGATCCTTGCAAAGCTCTTCACGATGATCGCCCGCCCGCCGAGAAAACGGGGCTCCATCGCGGCGTGTTCACGTGAGGACCCTTCTCCGTAATTCTCATCGCCGATCGTCACCCAGCCGATTCCTTTCGACTTGTAATCGCGTGCTACGGCTGAAAATTCCTTTACTTCGCCCGACAATACATTTCTCCCTTTGCCGGCCTCTCCCGAAAAAGCATTGACCGCACCGCTGAACATATTGTTGGAGATGTTATCGAGATGACCGCGGTACTTCAGCCACTTTCCCGCGGGAGAAATATGATCGGTCGTACATTTTCCCTTCACTTTCACCAGCACGCGGAGGTTTTCCAGATCCTTCCCCTCCCATGCCCTGAACGGCTCCAGCACCTGAAGCCGATCGCTTTTTGGATCCACGTTCACCTGGACGGAGGAACCGTCTTTCACGGGCTCGACAAATCCCCGTTCCCCGGGCGTGTATCCCCTTTTCGGAAGCTCATCCCCCTTGGGAGGATCGAGCTTCACCACTTCCCCTTTTGCATTGACAACGGTATCGGTGAGCGGATTGAACGTCAATTTTCCCGCCAGCGCGAATGCGGTGACGATTTCGGGGCTCGCAACAAACGCATGCGTGGCCGGGTTGGCGTCATTGCGTCCGGTGAAATTCCGATTGTAGGAAGTGATGATGGAATTTTTTTCTCCCATCGCGACGTCGTGCCGTTTCCATTGTCCGATACATGGACCGCATGCGTTGGCGAGGACAAGTCCGCCGATTTCGGTCAAAGTTTTGAGCTGTCCGTCGCGTTCGATCGTCGCTCGAATCTGTTCGCTGCCGGGTGTAATCGTGAACTCCGATCTTGCCTTCAACCCCTTTTGGAGGGCCTGTTTTGCGACGGATGCCGAACGCTCGATATCTTCATACGAAGAGTTGGTGCAGCTTCCGATGAGCGCTACCTTTAATTCTTCGGGATAATTGTTCTTTCTCACCGCAGCGGCAAACTCAGAGATCGGCCATGCCAGGTCGGGCGTGAACGGACCGTTCACATGCGGTTCGAGTTCGCTCAAATTAATCTCAATGACCCGGTCATAGAATTTTTCGGGACCGGCAATGATGTCTTTGTCCGGCATCAGGAATTCGGCGACCCCCTCGGCGAGCGAGGCTACCTCACCCCGCTCCGTCGCGCGAAGATAGTCCGCCATCCGGGAATCGAACGGGAACACGGAAGTCGTCGCTCCGATCTCCGCCCCCATATTGCAGATGGTTCCTTTGCCGGTGCACGAGATCGATTTCGTTCCTTCGCCGAAATACTCGATAATTGCGCCGGTTCCTCCTTTTACCGTAAGGATCCCGGCCACTTTGAGAATCACGTCTTTCGCTGATGTCCAGCCGTTCAGCTTTCCCGTCAAATGAATGCCGATAATTTTTGGGAACTTTAATTCCCACGGCATTCCCGCCATCACATCGACCGCATCCGCGCCGCCGACGCCGATGGCAATCATGCCCAGCCCTCCGGCGTTCGGGGTGTGCGAATCCGTGCCGATCATCATGCCGCCGGGAAATGCATAATTTTCCAGCACCACCTGGTGGATGATTCCGCCTCCCGGCTTCCAGAAACCGATCCCGTATTTGTTCGAAACGCTCGCAAGGAAATCATACACTTCCTTGTTGTCCTCACTCGCCCTCAACAAATCTCCTTTTGCGCCGACCTGCGCCTGGATCAGGTGGTCGCAATGTACCGTCGAAGGCACTGCGACTTTTTTCCTTCCTGCCGACATAAACTGGAGAAGCGCCATCTGCGCCGTCGCGTCCTGCATTGCAACTCTGTCCGGAGCAAAGTCGACGTACGAAACACTTCGTTCCGCCGCTTTTGGCGGCGTTTCAAAATAATGAGCATACAATATTTTTTCCGTCAGCGTCAGCGGACGCCCGACGAGTTTTCTGGCGGCTTGAACTTTTGCCGGCAGTCCGGCGTACACGCTCTTGATCATTTCGAGATCGAAAATCATAAGCTCTTTTCCTTATCGACGGGGTTAACGGGGCAAATTCCTAGTATAATATATGAATCCGCGACTTCCCCCGCAAGAGAGCGTGTTGCACGGGAGTCGTTTTTTCGTTATTTTTCAACGATCGGGTGAAGAAGAAAGAAGCAATGGACGAGAAACCTCAGGCAGATTCCGATGTCCTGGAAGACGTCGTTGACGAGACAAAGGTAAAGGATCCTGTCCGGGCGATCCTTTTTAATGATGAGGTCCACACGTTCGACGAGGTCATCAACCAGCTGATCAAAGCGCTGCGATGCGACCACGCAAAAGCAGAAGCGTTGACGTGGGAAGTCCATAACACGGGCAAGTCGTGCGTGTACACCGGAGAGTTGAGGCGCTGCCTTGAAATCACGCGCATCCTCGAAGAAATCGAATTAATGACACAAATTGAAGTATAGAGAGAATGACATGAAAAAAACGACATCAATGATATTCATGGCGCTGGCGTTCCTTGCATCCAGCGGAACCGCCGGAGAGTTGATCCATTTCAGAGACACGACCACCTCGTGGGATAACGTTTTGATCATCGCCGCGCAGCAGAATAAGCTCGTCTTCGTGGACGCATATACCGATTGGTGCGTCTGGTGCAAGGTGATGGACAAAGAGACATTTTCCGACAGTGCGGTCGCGAAATTCATGGATGAAAAATTCGTTCCGGTGAAATACGAGATGGAAACCGGCTTCGGGCTGGTGATGTCCGAGAAATACCGCGTCAACGGATTTCCTTCGTTTCTCATTTTCACCACGGACGGCAAGCTCGTCTATCGGATCCTCGGATATCTGAAGCCGAAAGAGTTCCTGGAAGCCCTCAACGCGGCACTCGATCCCTCAAAACAAGAACATCTGACCGGTGTCTCGGCCTCCCTCGAACCAGGGTTCCCCCAATTCTATAAAGATTCGTTTCTGAAAGGGAGCCTCAGGAAGCGTCCCGACAGCGCGACCGTGAACTCGTTTTTGGCTTCTTCCCCCGAGCTTGCAAGCGAAGTCGCCTGGTCTGTTCTTTTTCGGTTCAGCTCGCAAGTGAACGATAACTACCGGGGGTTCGTTTACGACAATTTTGAGATGTTGAAAAGGATGTACGGAGCCAACGATGTTCAGTCGACGGTCGGCACGTTCCTTTCTTCGGACCTGAACCGTGCCATCAAGGCGGACGACGAGCCGGCTTTGCGGAGAATCATGGCGGCTGCGGAGAAATATTCTATCGGGCCGATCGCCCAGATCAACTTAAATTACCAGCTCCGTTTTTACAGCGGGACAAATCGCTGGACAAGATACGCCGACCTCATCGACAGCGCAAAACGCTCAGGCAATGCGCTCGATGAAAATGCGATGAACAGCTACAGCTGGACGGTCTACCTGAAGTGCGACAACAAGGACGTTGTTGCCCGCGCCGCAAAGTGGATGGGAGCGGCGGTCGAAACTCGGCCGGAATATATGCTCCTCGACACCTACGCTGCCCTCCTCTATAAGAACGGAGAGCTGAAGAAAGCGAAAGAATATGCTGAGCGGGCCATCGCGAACGGCAAACAAGGCAAAGAAGATGTTCAGGAAACCGAAGAGCTTCTGAAGAAGATCAATGCATCACTCGAAGCAAAACCGTAACACCCGATGAACTCTCGCGATATACGACAATCCTTTCTCGACTTCTTTGCATCGAAGGGGCACCGCATCGTTCCGAGCGCGCCGGTGATACCGCACGGAGACCCGACACTGCTTTTCACGAACGCGGGAATGAATCAATTCAAAGAAGTTTTCCTGGGAACGGGGAAACGGGATTACACCCGCGCAGCCGATACACAAAAATGCATCCGCGTCAGCGGGAAACATAACGACCTCGAAGAAGTCGGCCGCGACACATATCATCATACGTTCTTTGAAATGCTCGGCAACTGGTCGTTCGGCGATTATTACAAGAAAGAAGCGATCGGATGGGCGTGGGAATTGTTGACGGGTGTTTGGAAACTTCCCAAGGAACGGCTCTGGGCAACCGTCTATAACACTGACGACGAAGCCTTCAACCTGTGGAAGAACGTTACCGACATCAATCCGTCACATGTTCTGAGGTTCGCCGAGAAGGATAATTTTTGGGAGATGGGGGAAACCGGTCCGTGCGGTCCATGTTCTGAGATCCATATGGACCTGACGCCCGAAGGGAACGCGCCGGCGTCGCTCGTCAACGCCGGTTCGCCGCAGGTGATCGAGATCTGGAACCTCGTCTTTATTCAGAACAATCGAACGGCACAAGGAGAACTCGAAAACCTGCCGATGAAACACGTCGACACCGGCATGGGATTCGAGCGTGTCTGTTCGGTGATGGTGGCGATGAAGAACAATTTCAAGCGTCCGGCCTCGAATTACGACTCGGATGTTTTCACTCCGCTCATCGATACAATTTCAGCATTATCGGGAAAGCCGTACGGCAACGATGGCGACGCCGATGTCGCGATGCGCGTCATTGCAGATCACGTTCGCGCACTCACATTTGCGATCGCCGACGGGGCCATTCCTTCAAACGAAGGACGCGGGTACGTGCTTCGGAGAATTCTCCGCCGGGCCGCAAGGTTCGGAAGGAATCTCGGATTCCGCGAGCCGTTCCTGTTCAGGCTGGTCAACACCCTCGTTCAGACGATGTCGCATGTCTTCCCGGAAATTCAAGAGCAGCAGGAGCACATCGAGAGGGTCATCAAGGGCGAGGAAGAAGGATTCAATCAGACGCTGGACAGGGGGTTGGAAATTTTCGGGGAAGCGGCACAACGAGCTGTGAGTTCAACGTTGAAAGTGATAAGCGGCGAAGATGCATTTAAATTATACGATACCTTCGGATTTCCGCTGGACCTGACAGTCCTCATTGCGGGCGAAAAGGGATTGCATGTTGATGCGGGAAGATTTCAGGCGCTCATGGAAGAGCAGCGCCATCGTTCAAGAAGCGGCAGCCGTGCAACAATGGCTGAGATTCCGGGGGCGACTGAAGAACTATCCAAGAAAATTCTGACCGCAAAATTCGATTATGACTCGCTTGAAGAAGATGTCAATGGCATCGAGGAAATTTGGATCAATCGCGTCCGATCAAATGCGGCTCGAGAAGCGGATTATTTTCTCATCAATAAGCCTGTCACCCCTTTTTATGCTGAATCGGGCGGGCAGGTAGGCGACACGGGCAACGTGTATGTTGGAGAAGCTGTTTTTGAAATTGTCGACACGCGCAAAGAATCCAATTTTATCGCCCATTACTTAAGAAATTTTGCTTCGCTTGCCGAGATGCATAATAGGCTGTCAAAGGAAAAGAAAGCAAAATTACGGGTCAATAAACCGCGCCGCCTTTCCATCATGCGCAACCACACTGCGACGCATCTCGTCCATGCGGCGCTGCGGAAGGTCCTCGGCACGCATGTGCACCAGGCGGGCTCGCTTGTTGCCCCCGAACATTTGCGGTTCGACTTCGCACATTTCGCAAAAGTGAGCGAACAGGAGCTGGCTGAGATCGAAAATATCGTCAACGAGAAGATCAAAGAGGGCGTTGAACTGACGCATTGGCGCAATATCCCGTTTGAAGAAGCGCAGAATATGGGGGCGCTGATGTTCTTCGGCGACAAATACGGCGACAGGGTGAATGTCGTGCAGTTCGGAGACTTCAGCAAGGAGTTCTGCGGCGGCACGCACGTGAAAAATACCGGGGAGATCGGGTTCTTCAAAATCCGCTCGGAGTCGAGCAGCGCCAGCGGCGTGCGGCGCATCGAGGCAATCACGAGCAATTTTGCGGTCGAGTATCTGAAAATTCAGAACATTTCATACAAAGATCGCGTCGAGATGGGATACCAGCTTATCCACGAGATCCAATCCCTCCAGAAAGAAATTATCCGGCTAAGCGGCGGCGCTTCCCCGCTGTCTAAAGAAAAGACGCTGAACCTCGACATTCAGCTCCGCGCGATGGAGCAGATCCCTGAAGTCCCTGCGGCTGTGATCACGGCAGAATTGACGAAGGAATTTGTCGACCTGCAGGCCCGTTTCCGTGCCCTGGAAGACTACTTGTTGAAGCTGTCGGAAAGAAAGAAATCGTTCGAAAAAGAACTGGCGAGATACAACCTGAAATCAGCGGCGTCGGACGTCGAAGCTCTTGTCGGAAAAGCGGGGGCAGTGGACGGATTCAAACTGGTTGCATCAAAAGTCACAGCGGCCGACATGGAAACGCTGAAGTCGATCGGCGACACGCTCCGCTCCAAGATGGGGAGCGGCGTCGGACTTCTCGCCTCGGTCATCGACGATAAGGTGGCGCTCGTCTGCGTTGTGAGCGACGATCTGATCAAGACAAAGAACATCCAAGCGGGAAAGATTGTCGGAGCCGTGGCAAAGATTGTCGGCGGAGGGGGAGGCGGGAAGCCGCATCTCGCGACGGCCGGAGGCAAAGATGTCGCAAAACTCGATGAAGCGCTGGGAAACGTCGCGGCGGTGGTAGAAGGAATGCTGTAAAAGGTCAAAAATCAAACCTAAAAAATGAAAAACCTTAACCTCCTCTCATGTATCGGGAACGATCATGTCGGTTTATCAAAATCTGATCTCTGCGGCAAGAACTAAAGGAGCGGGATATTTCATTCTCGTCGATCCCGACAAGATCGATGAAAAGAGTTTCCCTAAATTTATCGAGCAGGCCTCGGAGGCAGGCGTTGACGGATTCCTCGTCGGAGGAAGCCTTGTCCTTGCCGATACGTTTGAAGAGTGCATCAAGACTCTCAAGAAGATCGCGAACGTGCCGGTGGTGATCTTCCCCGGAAGCGTTCAGCAGATATCGAAAGAAGCCGATGCAATTCTGTATCTGTCGCTCCTGAGCGGGCGCAACGCCGAGCACATTATCGGAAGCCAAGTGACCGCCGCGCCGATCATCAGGAAAATGAACCTCGAAGCGATCTCCACGGCATACATGCTTGTGGAATCCGGACGAACGACGTCGGCGGAATTCATGAGCAACACCAAGCCGCTTCCGCGCAACAAGCCGGATATCGCGGTGGCCCATGCTCTTGCTGCTGAGCTTATCGGCTTTAAGTTCATCTATCTTGAGGCCGGCTCGGGCGCCGAGCAGCCCGTTCCCGATGACATGGTTGCCGCGGTATCGCATCATTGCTCCGTCCCCCTCATTGTCGGAGGAGGAATCCGCACCGCCGAAGCGGCTTACAAGAAAGTGAACGCGGGAGCACAATTTATCGTTACGGGAAATGTTCTGGAGCAAAACGGAACGAATGGATTAATGAAAGAGTTCGCTTCCGCAATTCATCATCGCTGAAACTCAAACGCCGGACACGCAGAAAGTACGAGTATGGCTCACCTTCCGCTGACGCTCGTCTATCGACAGAGCTTCATTCAGGATTCACTCAAAGCAAGCGCTGAAACGAAGTTGAAGATCGCCGAGCAGTGCAACGCCGATATCTCAAAAGCGATCGATATCATCATTGCCGCTTTCAACAATAAAAAGAAGATCCTGCTTTGCGGCAACGGCGGCAGCGCGGCGGATGCCCAGCATCTCGCGACCGAATTTGTGGTCCGCCTCTCCCCCTCAATCAAACGCTCCGGACTCCCCGCCATTGCCCTGACCACCGATTCGTCGACCTTGACCGCGGGCTCAAACGATTTCGGCTATGACAAGGTCTTTGCGCGATCGGTAGAAGCGCTCGGCACCGAAGGGGACGTCCTCATCGGCATCAGCACAAGCGGCAATTCGGCGAGCGTGAATGAGGCATTCAAGAAAGCCCGGGAGAAAAAAATGGCGACGATCGCCTTCCTCGGCAAGGACGGCGGTGCGTCGAAGGAGCTGGTTGATCTCGCGATCATCGTCCCTTCAAACGACACTCAAAGAATCCAGGAAGGACATATAACGATCGGGCATATTATATTTCAGGAG
Organism: Bacteroidota bacterium; assembly: GCA_035506275.1. Taxonomy (NCBI): domain Bacteria; kingdom Pseudomonadati; phylum Bacteroidota; species Bacteroidota bacterium. The sequence goes on along the minus strand of DATJPT010000019.1, from coordinate 374,329 downwards.
GTCGAGCAAGAGATGTTCGGGTGAGAAGGACCGAGCAGATGGTTGAAGGAAAGAAATTTTTCAATCACATTTTCCCAAGGCAGATACTATGAAAGGTTTTCCGGGAATGGGCGGCAATATGCAGGGAATGCTGAAACAAGTGCAGAAGATGCAGGAGAAAATGGCGCAAGTCCAGGCAGAGCTTGAACAAAAGACCGTTACCGCCGAGTCCGGGGGCGGGATGGTCAAGGTCACCGCGAACGGGAAGCAGCAAATACTGAAGATCACGATCGAAAAGGAAGTGGTCAATCCGCAGGAAAGCGATATGCTTGAGGATCTGATCGTTGCGGCGGTGAACAAAGCGCTGGAGGAATCGAACAAGCTGGCGCAATCGGAGATGGCAAAAGTGACGAACGGAATGCTGCCGAATATTCCGGGGCTTAATCTTCCGGGAATGTAATGCGCTATACGTCCGAATCGGTCGAACAGCTCGTCGAAGAATTTGCCCAGCTGCCGGGAATCGGAAAGAAAACGGCTCTCCGGCTGGCGTTGTTCGTCCTGAAAATGCCGCGTGAAAAAGTCGCAAACTTTGCCCGCGCCCTGCTGAACATGAAGGACAAGGTGCGGTATTGCTCCGTGTGCAGCAACATTACCGAGAGCGACCCGTGCAACATCTGTTCGAGCGAAAAACGAAACCGTCGGGTCATTTGCGTGGTCGAAGAACCAAACGACGTGATGGCGCTGGAAAAGACGAACGAGTTCCACGGATTGTACCATGTGCTCGGCGGGGCGCTGTCGCCCCTGGATAATATCGGTCCGGAGGATTTGAAGGTCAAAGAACTGCTCGCACGCATTACGGACGACATCGAAGAGATCATCCTTGCAATGAACCCGAACATTGAAGGTGAAACAACCACCGTGTACCTCTCCCGATTGCTCAAGCCGCTGAATGTGAACGTGACGCGCATCGCCCGCGGCCTCCCGATCGGGGGAGAGCTGGAGTTTGCGGATGAGGCGACGCTGTCGCGCGCATTGGAGGGACGCATTGCGCTTTAAGTACCTTCTTCCGGCTTGTTTTCTCCTCGTCTTTGCGACAGGATCGTGCGATCTGTTAAAAACGCGCGACCCGCAGCCGCCGAGCCAGGGAAATACCGCCAACCCGCCGGCTGCCAGCCCCCAGATCCTCATCGCGAACTTGCAGGCGTGCTTTGCAAACAAGAACTTCAGCGATTACGAAAAAATATTCGCCGACCTTTCCACCGATGGCAGAACGTACGTCTTCGTTCCGACGCAAGAAGCGTCTGCAAGCTACTCCGCCATTTTTTCTCGGTGGACGACCGAAGCCGAACTGAATTATTTCAGGAAGGTCATGGCGAGTGTCAGTTCCGGATTTACCCCGACCGTCTCGTTCACCAACAGCGTCACGACAACATTCCTGTCGGATTCTGCTCTCTATGAAGCCGATTATTCGGTGTTCATTACGCCGACGACGTATTCCGGCCACGTCCGTTTTTCAACGTTGCTTAACAAGAACACCGGAACGTGGGTCCTTGACCGCTGGGAAGATTTGCAGTCGTCGAACAGCGCGGCGTTGACCTGGAGCGATTTGAAAGGGCAATTCAGCCAATGAAAGCGGCAGCTGTGATTCTCGCATGCTCGTTGTCTCTGTGCGGCTGTCTCAATCCGTTCGCCCCGGCACTGGATACATCGAACCAACTGAACAACTCGGTGCTGGGAGACCAGAAGACCATCGACGGCGTCTTTCAAAATTTCAAGCAGGCGTATCTCTTCAAGGACACGACCGTGTACGGACAATTGCTCGCGCAGGATTTTATTTTCGTCTACCTCGATTACGACATCGGCGCCGATGTTTCCTGGGGGCGCGACGACGACATGCGCACCACGAACGGATTGTTTCAGAACGCACAGAGCCTCGACCTTGTCTGGAACGGTTCCGTCCCCGTTGAGGGGGACACGGTTGACCTCTCCGTGAACGTGACAAGAAATTTCAACCTCACCGTCACGTTCAGCCCGACGGATATCGTCAACATCGACGGTTATGCAAGCCTGACGCTCGAGCGGCCGAGCGTGAACAGCGAGTGGAAGATCTCGCGCTGGAACGATGAATCGAACTTCTAACGATGACCGAATGCCTTCACAGCTAAAAATATCGTACCAAGGGGAGCCCGGCGCATTCAGCGAGCAGGCGGCAAAGGCGTTTTTCGGGAATGCCTGCCGGACCATCGCGCGCGAAACATTCCACGAAATTTTTGAGGACGTGGTCCGGAACACATCTGCGTTCGCCGTCGTCCCGATAGAAAACTCGCTTCACGGCAGCGTCCATCAGAATTTCGACCTTTTGTGGAAATTTCCCGTTGTTATCACCGGCGAGATCAAGCTCCGGATCAAAATGAACCTGCTTGCTCTTCCCGGAGTGAAGATCAAAGACGTTCGCGCCGTTTTTTCGCATCCGCAGGCCCTCGGTCAGTGTGAAAAATATCTTCGGTCGATGAAGCGGATCACAGTCAACCCGTTTTACGACACCGCGGGAGCGGCCAAAATGATCGCAGCCGAGCGCCGCCGCGATGCCGCTGCGATCGCCAGTCTCCAGGCGGCTGAAGATTATGGACTGAGCGTTCTCCGTGCTGGAATTGAAAGCGACCACAGAAATTTTACCCGCTTCGTGATCATCGGAACAAAGCAAATACGGCCGAAAAGAAACGCAAAAACGTCCCTGATCTTCACGACCAAGAATATCCCGGGGGCGCTCTTCAAATGCCTCTCCGTGTTCGCGCTCAGGAACATCAATCTTCTCAAAATCGAATCGCGGCCGATCATCGGCGCGCCATGGGAGTATCTGTTTTATCTGGACATTGAAGGGGATGCGCGAGAAAAGGAATGCGCCAATGCGTTCAACCATTTGCAGGAGCTCACGTCCTATTTCAAAAGCCTTGGTTCGTATGAAACCGGAACTATCGTCAACCCTCAATGATCGACCGATAAGAGCCGCCGCATGAACATTTTTTACATCCTCAAAGAAGGGATTTCGGGCTTCAAGCGTGCCCGTCTGTCGATGATCATCTCGATCTTTACGATCACGATCTCGCTCATTCTCCTCGGACTCTTCACCATCGTTTTCCGCAACACGAATCAGATCGTCGAATCCCTGCGAGACCGCGTCGAGATGGAGGCATTCCTCGAGGAACCGGTCACGGAGGAGTCTTCCCCCGTCATCGAAAAAAAGATCCTTGCGATCGCAGGAATCCAGCAGGTGAAATACATTTCCAAAGAACAGGCGGCGAAGATCTTCAAAGAGCAGTACGGTGAAGACATCCACAACATCCTCGATTTCAACCCCCTTCCCCCGTCGTTCAAAATATACCTCGAGAAGGAATACAAGAATACCGACAGTGCGAAAGTCGTGTACGCTAAGCTGAAACAAGTCCCCGGCGTCGACGATGTGATCTACCGAAAGACGCTGCTCGAATTGCTCGACCGCCGCGCGCAGATCTTCGCGGTCGCCAGCTTCGCCGCCGGCATCGCGCTTCTGATCACTGCGATCTTCCTTGTTTCCAACACCATCCGGCTCGCCATCTACGCCAAAAGAAAGATCATCGCGACGATGAAGCTTGTCGGAGCGACACGAACATTTATTCGCCTCCCTTTTGTCGTCGAAGGGATCATTCAAGGCCTGTTGGGAGGGCTCTTTTCTTCGGGGGTCATTTATCTCGTCGTTGCATACGCTTCGAGGATCTTCGGCGGAGATTTGGCGGCGATCGTGTTCGTCGAGCCGGCCTTCTATCTCATCATCCTTACGGCGGGAACGCTTCTCGGACTCATCGGAAGCGTGATTTCTGTGCGGAAGTTCATCAGCGAGAGCGTTGCGGTCACGAACTGAACGGCCGCGGTTCGAGTTGTGATTTTCACTATTGTTTTTTACATTGGTACGGTTCTAATCCCACTGAGAAACACCTGTGGCGATGAACGGATGCCGTTATCATCACCATCATTTTGCAGCAATACATAGGAGCGTAATTCGCATGTCAAGCAATTATCCTGCCAGCGGCTGGGCCAAGGTCCTCCTAGCATACCATAAGTTCTCCGGAAGTTGGGCGTGGGCTCTTCACCGCATTACGGGGCTCGTCTTAACCGGCTACATCATGCTGCATATTTTCGCGTTGATGTCCCTTCAAAAAGGGAAAGAAGCCTTCGACACCGAGATGCTGATGTTCAGGACTCCGCTGTTTCTTTTCCTTGAGTGGTTCCTGTTTGCGTTCCTCCTCTTTCACGCGCTCAACGGCATCCGCATCGTGCTGGTGGACCTGGCAGAAGGGGCCCGTTACCATAAGAAATTGTACTATGCCGCGGTCATCGTCGGACTCATCCTCTTCTTCGGCATGGGGTATATCATGTTCTCGCAGGACGCGATCCACTCCGTGGCTGCGGTGAAGTAACATCATTTTTCCCAAAAGGGATCGACACTATGTCTTCTAAATATTATGGATCGCGGGGTTCGGGAGCGCCGGCATGGTACCTGCAGCGGGTCTCGGGCGTAGCGTTGTTTGTGGTCGCTATCGGGCACTATATTCTCATGCATTACCATCTCGATTCCGGTCATACGTACGACGCCGTACTTGCACGGATGCAAAATCCGCTGTATAAGGCGCTGCAGATTTCCTTCGTTGTGCTTGGACTATACCACGGGCTTTCGGGCACATGGAATATTTTTCGCGATTTTAAAATGCCGGCGTGGCTGAGCTGGACTCTTCTCGGACTTCTCTATCTCGCGGGAATCACGTTCGGCAGTTTAGGCATCGCAACGATCCTTTCATTCTAATTCACTCGGCGCCTTCGGAAGCGCACAAATCTACGAAGGCTTATTTCAGCACCTGAGCTCTTTATCGGAGTTGTCAATGGTTCATACGTTTGATGTCGTTATCGTCGGGGCAGGCGGAGCGGGGCTTCGTGCCGCGCTGGAAATTCCGCAGGGACGCACCTGCGCAGTCTTGTCGAAGGTCTATCCGTCGCGCTCGCATACGGGGACGGCGCAGGGGGGCGTTTGCGCAGCGCTTGCGAATGAAGAAGAAGATTCATGGGAATGGCACATGTTCGACACGGTCAAAGGGAGCGATTATCTCGGCGACCAGGATTCGATCGAGATCATGTGCCGCGACGCCATCCGGGCGATCATTGAACTCGAGCATATGGGGCTCCCCTTTTCGCGTACGCCTGACGGGAAAATCGCCCAGCGGAAGTTCGGAGGGCATACGCGTCCCGAAAATCCCGCCGACCCGAATTCGAAGCGAGTCGCCGTCCGCCGCGCCTGTTATTCTGCGGACAGGACCGGGCACGTCATGCTTCACACGCTTTTCGAGAGCTGCATCAAACAGGGAGTCCATTTCTACAGCGAATTTTTTGTCACCGACCTTATCATGAACAAGGGCGTTTGCTGCGGCGTCGTTGCGATGGAAATTGCCACGGGCGAGATCCATATCTTCCACGCCAAGGCAGTGATGTTTGCAACGGGGGGATACGGACGGGCCTTCCGCATAACGTCGAATGCACTGATAGGAACCGGCGACGGGTGCAACATTGCCTACGAGAACGGAATCCCGATGGAGGACATGGAATTCTTTCAGTTCCACCCGACCGGATTGTGGAAGCTGGGGATCCTTATCTCAGAGGCCGCACGCGGCGAAGGAGGGATTCTGCGCAACAGCGCGGGCGAACGGTTCATGGAGCGGTACGCCCCGACGGTGAAAGACCTTGCGCCGCGGGATATGGTCTCCCGCGCGATCTACACGGAGATCAAACAGGGACGCGGCATCAAGGGGAGCGACGGAACATACTACGTCAATCTCGACCTCACGCATCTCGGCGCACAGGTCATTCATGACAAGATTCCGGAGATCACGGGGTTTGCCAGAACGTACCTTGGCGTCGAGCCGTTGAAAGAGCCGATACCAATCCAACCAACGGCGCACTATGCGATGGGAGGGATCCCGACGGATAACGATGCGCGTGTCTTCCTTGACGCGAAAGGAAAGGTCCTGCCGGGTTTTTATGCCGCCGGAGAATGCGCCTGCGTTTCGGTTCACGGCGCAAACAGGCTGGGGACGAACTCGCTCCTCGATATCATCGTCTTTGGCAGGCGTGGCGGCAGAGCGATCGCAGAATATTTGGACGACGCGGACCTCACCCCCCTTCCGAAAAACCCGGACGGGAAAACGCGTGAAATGATCGACGGAATCCTTTCGAGCAAAGGGAGCGAGAATGCAGCGGCGATCCGGATGGAGATGCAGGAAAAGATGATGGACAAGTGCTCGGTATACCGCGAAGCAAAGATGATGAAAGAATTGGCCGGCGAGATCCACGATCTGAAGAGCCGCTACAAACATATCTCCATCGCAGACCACGGGAAGAAATTCAACACGGAACTCATGGAGGCGATCGAACTACGGCATCTCCTTGGCACGGCCGAAACCATTGTCGTCTCTGCGCTCAACCGGCAGGAAAGCCGCGGCGCGCATGCCAGGGAAGATTTTCCAAAGCGCGACGATAAGAAATGGTTGAAGCATACGTTCATCGATTACAACAACGGCGGAAAGCCGAAGATCACCTACAAACCGGTGGTCATCACAAAGTTCCAGCCGAAAGAACGTGTTTACTAACCTCATCGAGGGACGTTCTGCACTCTTTTTCACCTAATTGAGGATGGTCCAATGCAGGTAACATTTCGCGTTCAAAAGTATAACCCAGAGACCGATACGACTCCTTATTACAAAGAGTACGTTGTCGACGGTGTCGATGAAACCTGGCGTGTCCTGGACGTGCTCGAAAAGATCAAGGGTTCGATGGATGGATCACTCACGTACCGGCGCTCGTGCGCGCACGGCGTCTGCGGCTCGGACGGGATGCGCATCAACGGACGGAACCGGCTTGCCTGCTCGATCCTGCTCGGGGTGCTCGATTGCACAAAAGTGATCACGCTCGAACCGCTCCCTTCGATGCCGGTCATCAAAGACCTCGTGGTCGACCTGACAGATTTTTACAAGAAGTACGAACTGGTAAAGCCGTACCTTATCTCCAAAACGAACCCCCCGGAAACGGAGCGCCTCCAAAGCAACGAGGATGCCGAAAAGCTCTTCGAGTCGGCGAAATGCATTTTATGCGCATGCTGTTCGACGTCGTGCCCTTCGCTGTGGACGAACGAAAATTATCTCGGCCCAGCGGCTCTGCTGAAGGCGTACCGGTTCACGTTCGATACGAGGGACGAAGCCGGAGACGAACGCCTCGACATCGTTGACACTCAGGATGGGGTCTGGCGGTGCCATACGATTTTCAATTGCATTGAAGCCTGCCCAAAAGAGATCAACATTACCTGGCACATCTCTCAGCTGAAGAAGGCATTGGTCAGCAGGGAATTGTAGACTAGAGACCGACGGTAAGGACGTCGATTTCATTCAATCGTGAGAAAAGCCGGACTGCCGTCGCAGCCGGCTTTCTTATTTTTTGAGGTTTACTCGTTTTCCCGCCGAACCTCAACCTGAGGAGAGCCGTCCTCCGCCTGAGCCACCGAGACAGAGATCGGCCGGCAGCATACCTCACAATCCTCGATGTACTCTTGAGGTATCACAGAACAGTCAATGACCAGCTCAATCCTTTCCCAACAGTAAGGACATTCTGTTTCCACGGTTTTCACGTACTCCATAGGATACTCGCTATCACAATCTCTCAAATTGAGGCTTTTTAATGTATACAAGGCTTAACAAAGCCTGCCCATAGCAAACTCCGATCATTATTTCAAAGAAACATTGGTCGGTAAAAATGACCTGGTGGTGGTAAAAAATCTCTATTCCTAAAGAAATCGATCAGATTACGGGCCAAAAATCAAGGTAAAATTTTTGGCACGAGTAATGCAAGTATATTGACCATTACACTTAGACAATAGAAAACCAACATCACTCAACCATCAAACAATAACAATAGGAGTTTACCATGGGCCAGCAACAGTTGCTTCTGATCATCTTGGGCGTCATCATTGTCGGTATCGCCGTGGCAGTCGGTATCACGATGTTCCAGGATAACGCCGTCGATCAAAACCGCAGCGCGGTGATCGCGGACTTAACAACCTTGGCTGCCAAAGCGCAGCAATATTATGCCAAGCCGACAACCCTCGGCGGAGGCGGAAATTCGTTCGTCGGCTTGACGGCAGATGCAACGGGTCTCGGCATTCTCGCGTCGACGGCATTCACAAATAACGCGAACGGAACCTACACGGTGAAGACGGCAGGAACCGCGACGACGGTAGTGTTGCACGGCGTTGGCAAGACCGCGTTGAGCGATGGAACGTTCCCGTCATACGACATGACAGTGACGAACCAGACACAGACCCCGACCAAGCTTAACTAGCATTAAGCATCTTTCGGCATCATCCCCTGCCTGGAAGGCGGGTGAGGTAAAACCGCAAAGCCCCGATGAACGTCGGGGCTTTGTTTTGTACTGACGTGCATTAACCCGCCTACTATTTCTTTGTCATAACAAAAACGCCATTCCAGTTTTCAGGGGGCGGAGCATCGATGAACATCGTCGACCGCTGGATGTACAGGTTAGACACGATATCATCTCGGCGGATCTGGAGCGCCTGCTGGAACTGATCGATGGCGCTTTTCCATGCCCGCTTTTTGTACGCCTCGAGGCCAGCATGATAATAATCGAGAAATTTTTTCGTTGAGTCGTTTTGCACTTCGTCAGCCATCCCTATTAATTCATAAATACGGACGGGCTCGGTTTTCCCCACAACAACCACAAGGTCCATTTCGCGTGCGAGCACCGATTGGGAAACGCGCCGGTAGGTGAACTCGCTCATCAGCAGCCGCGTGCCGTATTCCTTATTGACTCCCTCGAGACGGGACGCAAGATTCACTGCGTCGCCGACCGCGGTGTAGTTGAATTTTGTCTCGGCTCCCATGTTGCCGACGACCGCCTTGCCTGTATTCAATCCGATCCGTTGATTCACGACAGGCCGCCCGAAATGAATCCATTTCGTGTGAAGTCCCTCCAACCTTTTCTGCATCCGCAGTGCGGCAGCGCAGGCGTGCACAGCATGGTCAGGATCGTCAAGCGGCGCTCCCCAGAATGCCATGATCGCATCGCCGATATATTTGTCCAGCGTCCCCCGGTCCTCGATGATGATATTCGTCATCTCGCTCAAATAGGTATTCAGAAGGCCGACGGTGTTCTGCGGACCGAGCTTCTCAGCCATTCTTGTAAACCCTTCAATGTCCGCAAACAATGTCGTGATCTCGCGCTCCTCGCCGCCGAGCTTCAGCAGGGAAGGATTGTCGATCAGCTGCTCAACGACCGATGCATCGACGTATTTCTGGAACATTGCTTTGATCTGCGTCTTCTGCTTCCCTTCGGTCGCTGAAATGTAGCTCATCGCTCCCGCATAACTGAAGAAGATCGCAAAGATCGGTTCCGTAAGGCTGTACATCGTCCCCGTGTTTGCGAACGCCGAGTACGCAAACCACAGGTATCCTCCCAGCAGGAATATTCCTATAGGAAGACTCCATCGCAGTTTCAACAGCATGGACGAAACGGCGACGGCGAGCGTGAGGATGATGAGCAGGATCAGCTGCGCACCGAACGACGCCGTGCTGATAAAGTGATCCGTCATGATCTGGTCGTAGACATTCGCATGCACATAACAGTTCGGAGACTTTTCTGACACCGGGGTCGCGCCGATGTCCGCGATGGAGCGCGCAGTCGGTCCGATGATGACGACGGCCCCCTTGAACATGGAAAGCACCTGCGCATCGCCGCGGGTGAAGGCGTCGAGAACATCATAAAAAGAGATCTCCTTGTAGATGCTGTTCTTGCCTGCGTAATCGACGAGGATTTCGCCGTGCTGGGTCACCGGAATTTCCAGCTGTCCGGCATGAACCATCATGCCTTCCTCGGAGGGTGTGACTGTCACGGACTTGAGGTCTATATTCAACGCATGGAATGCAAGGGCCGCGCCGAATGCCGGATAATAGTCGCCGGCGTACTCTACAAGGAACGGCATTTTACGGATAATGCCGTCGACGGAGTCGGGATTGAGCAGCACATGCCCTACACCGCTTCCGAGCGAAGCGAGCGAATCGAACGGACGTTCGTCGATATACGTAGCGCGCGGAAAATTCAATCGTGCCCCTCTGGTCGGGATAGCGAACGGGTGAAGAACGGCGTACGCCTCTCTGTCAACGTCCTTCGCCTTGAGTTCCCCGATGTCTTCACTGGGAACAAAAGGACCGACGGCATGGATCACGTGGTTCGACAACGCCGCAAGCCGCAGAAACAAGCTGTTCTGAAACTGCGAGGCGCTGTCCTGCTTGACGGTGGGGAAAAAATAGTCGACGCCGATCGCTTTCGCGCCGCTCGCGGAAATAATGCCGAGCAGCGAGCCGAACTTATCGCGAGGAACGGGATAGTCGAGTTCCTTCAACGTATTCTCATCGATCTTCACAATGACAACGTTGGAGGTATGAGGCCGTTCACCCCGGGCACGGATGAGTGCGTCATACGATTTGCGCTCCAGCGCCGGAAAGAAATTGGACCCGAACGTATTTTCTATCGAGTTGGTGTGAAAGAGGTAAAGAGAAAATGCCATCGACGCGGCCGCAACAAGAATCCCAACCGCCAGCTTCATCAATGTTCTTTTCATTCGGCGTGACCCTTTGTGGTAGAGGAGTGGTTCGGCAACAATTCAGCGAGCCCGATGCAAGAAAAAGGGCTGCCAGACACCATTCGATGTCGGACAGCCCCAATATACTGAATTTCGGATTATATTTTCCAATAGAGAAAATCTTTGATGTTCGAAAGCTGCGTCGGGTCGATCCCGCGGCGCCCTCCAAACACGAACTTATTTTCTCCTTTTCTGATCCGGGCAGTATTCGGCCGCGAAGCGCTTTTGGCTGCGACATCCTGCAGGGCCGCGAACAGAAGGCTTTGCAGTTCGTTCCGGTCTACTGTCGCCCCTTTTTCGGCGCCGCGCGTTTTATTCATCTCGGCGACAATATGGTCGATCCCCAGTTCGGAGAACGCTTTTTCCTGAGAGGGGAATTTTGCAATCGCACTGGCGAAGGAACTCACCGTCCCCTCCTGGTCGCCGCCAAGATATTGGAGCAGCCCTATGTTGAGGTCGATGCCGCCGTCGCTTTTATCGGCGTCGAGCGCCGCCGAATAGTTCTTGCACGCATTGGCGGAATCTCCCTGCATCAGATAAATATTGCCGAGATTATTTTTTGCCATCGGGGATGTGAACGTTTTGATCATGGCAGCCGCTTCGGCGTACCGTCCCGCGTTGGCAAGATACATCGAGGCCCGATTGCACGATTGTTCATCCCCCTGGTTCTTCAGTTCCGCTACTTTCCGGTTCAACATCTGGGCGGAGATCTGCGACACATTCTTCATGTCGTCGTTCATCAGGGAAGAAACTTTATCCGCCGCAGGCGGTTCGGCGGCTTTCACGTTGACGGCGAGGTTCGCCGGCGGGAATTGTTCCCATGCAGCACGCACGTCGATAATGTCCAGCCGCCCCTTCGAGTCGGCGATCTTGTAGTACTCGTCGGCGGCAAGCTTCCACGCTTCGGCGAACGGATGATTGATGATGGTCGTCTCCAGCGGGATCCAGACCGTGTTGTCCCTGACGATGTAATCTTTTTCGTCGAGGCTGATCCGTGATGCATTCTTTTTGTTCACGCCCGAATCAAAAATGATGAAGACATGGTCCGACGTGCCGACCAGCGCCGTCCGAATCCCGATATTCTCGAGGCAGGCGGCGAGGAGCACGGAACTGCCGCTGCAGTTCGCCGTGTGATTTGCCAGCGTCTCTCGCGGGAACTGAACGTCGTCAAGAAGGTCGGCTTCCGCGACTCTCCACGGCGCGCTGACATAGTTGATCGAGAGGGCGCGAATGCCTTCCCAGACGGTCATTGCATTCAGCAGATTGCGCGGCGCCCCTTCGAGGATCGATTGGTCGTATTTTACCGAGCCTAGAACATACCTGGAAAAATTCTTCACTGCATCGTCGTTCGACGTAATAAAAGCGCCCACCGAATTCGGCCGCGACCAGGTGATCGAAGTTCGGCTGTAGACCGTGACCGGCTTGACAAGGCTGCGTGACTTCGCCTCTCCCCCCGCGGTGTACGACAGCTCCGCCTTGATCTGGGCCACCGTATTCTCGCTGACCATGAGGAGCTGCTTTGAATCCAGCGTCACCGAGACAGGGAACGACTCTGTCGCACCGGCTTTGAGGAGAGGGATCATCTGTTCGGATGGTAATTGCATGTATGTTGGAATAAAGAAACTCGCTTTGACGTTGCCAACGTCCGTCTTTCCCGTATTGTGAATCGTAATTTGCCCGATCGGATTATAGGCGTAATAGTTGTATGCAGCAGGGAATATATTGTCGACGTTGAACTCGGAGATCTCCAGCGCTCCGGGAAGCGTGTAGCTGACCCTCGTTTTCGTCCCTGTCACCTTCGTATTGACATCAAGGCGGTTCCCGGTGAACGATTCGACCTTATAGTCGGACATCGAAGAGAATTGTTTCCGCAAATCGTCGATCGAGCCGCGGATCCAGACATCTTCCACTGCCGCGTCGCCTTCCATGTACCGCAGCTTCATTTTTTGAATCATCGGAATCTTGCCCGGAAGTTCCTGCTCGATCTTCATGAGCGAAGCATCGGTCACCCCCAAGAGAGCAAGCTGAACGGCGACCGGCCGCTCTTTCATGTCCTTCAGTTTCATCTGCACTTTTGCCAGGAGGTCCGACGCCAGCGAATCCCCGAGTTCATCGAGGGCTTTCGACGCTGCCTGGGACCTTCCCTGCGACGCTTTCTTGGATGTCGCGCTCGACACAGCAATGATGTCTCCGGTGTCGGTGATAATGACTTTGACTTCTCCGTCGGCAGTATACTCGACCGTTTTGATGCCGTACGTCTCCCGTTCCTCACCGAACACGGCCTGTGCGCCTCCGGCAATGATCAATTCTGCGCCAAAACGGCGGCCGAGCTCTTTGGCCTTTGTCGGATTCAGATCGCCGAGCGAAAGGTCGCGCGCGCGGACGGTCTCAAACTGAGATTTGTCGACAAGCCGGTAGCCTTTGGCAAGGAATGCGCTCTCAATCTTTCCGGTCACTTTTTGCGCCGTAGCATCCTTGTCGTCAATTTTTTCGTCGACAACAACCATGATCCGGGGCATTTCCGAATCTTGCGCACAAACGCGGACCGCCGCCGTCATTACCGCCGCAAGAGCAGTCCACAACATTATCGTTACTCGTTTCATACGTAGTTCTCCTCGAATCGTGAACAGTTCGTGAATGCGATTTCCGTTAACATTCTTCACGACGTTTCTCATTTAGTTTCTTTCTTTAATTTTCCGACAAGCGCGGTCATCTCTTCGACCTTCTGCCTGGCCGGTTCATATCCGCTCGATTCATCCCATGCTTTCTGGTACATCGATTTAGCGTTCTCATACATCGCGGCAGCCTCGGCGATTTTTCCTTCTTTTTCCAGTTTATGGCCGTTGTCTTCCAGATTGAGCGCTTGTGCGTATGTCACATAGCCGTTGAATTTTCCGTCCTTCGCGGAACCAAGCTGGTCTTCTTCTGCCGAACTGAGCTTTACTTCAAGGTCGTCAGAGATTTTCTTCACGAGCGAGTTCAACATCGTCAGGAACTGATCGAGGTCGCCCGTTTCTTCCTCGGCCTTGAGCGTCAAACCGGTTTCCGTCGCGACGATGCGCGCATCGATGCGAAGCTTGTCGCCGAACAAGTTCGAAAACCCGCCGAACAGGAGCACTTTGGCCCCGAGCAACTTTCCCATCTTCTGTGAGGTCCCCTTGTCGACCAGGTCCGATTCGCCGAGGTTCAATTCTTCGACGACCGATTGAATCCGCTGCCGCTCGACGACCTTGAGCCCCTTGATCTTCGACATCTCCGTGATAAGCATATCAGCGAGCCCTTTTTTCAACGGATCGAGTTTATCTCTATCGACAACGCTGTTGTTCTCAAAATAAAGGATCGCAATCGTCTGCGGTGCTGCCTCCTGTGCGCGGGCGAACGGAACGGCCAGGGACCACAGCAAGGCAATGGCTATCAGCCACGATACGCGGCCGCGATGTAGACGTTTATTCATGACGGTGTCCTTCCTTTTATGATGAAATAATCAAGATCTTTTTCACTTCAAAATTGGATGCGTCCGCGGGCCCCGAATTCAGTCCCCGTGGCGTCTTGCGTCACGTTATTGATCACAACGCTCCCGGTGCCGTACTTGGCGTTGAACGCAATGCTGAACCACGATGCAGGCGAGAATCCGGTCTCAACGCCGGCGGATGCGAGCTGGGCTTTGCCAGTCTCGAAAATTCCGACACCGAACGGAATCTGGTCGCCGGTATGGAGCTTCCCTTCTGCAAGCCCGGCAAGAGAGAACCACTCGACCGGAGACCATGTTGCGGTATACTGACCCTCGTAGTGCTGCGAGCTCTTGAACATTTGCCCCGTTCCAGAATTAAAAATTTCGCTCTGTGTTCTGAGACGCGTCCTCAGGAGCAGACGGTGCGTGACCGGTCCCGTCTTCACCGAATAAACGCCGAGCACCATAAACCGGAGCCCCGACTGGATGAAATTTTCTCCACCGAGTTTGTCGGGAAAATAATTTGTGACCGTGATGTCGGCCGAGAGGCGCGACAATTTCGAGAACGACGTGTAATCGAGACCGATGTTGGCGGAAATTTCATCGCCCGGCTTATACATCTGGTTAAACCCCTCGACCGAGACAGGCTGGTACTCTCCTTTATAGACATACGAGGCACCGCACCCAACGATCAGCCTCCGTTGAACCGGGTAGGCATACGCAAAGCCGAGGTTGGCATTCGTTCCCTGACCAAAGACCGGTACATTGTAGTCGAGCGAAGATTCGGAGATCAACGTGGCGATCGTTAGCTGATCATCAGTCAGTTTTGTGATACCCGTCGGCAGACTGACGCCGCCGTTGATCCACCAAGCGTCTCCAGGAAGGACATACGAAAAACCGACCCGCGTATCGGCAACGCCTTGAAGCGTGAGCGTGTCCAGCTTGGAAATTGCCGGGGAATTCGCCACAGAGATCAGAATACGATTGGAAAGTGGAATGGAGATCATCGCGGGAGCAGATTGTTCGACGACGTTCCCCTCTTCCTTCAGATTCCATGCTTGCTGAGAAGCCCCGACGGTAACGCCCGTCATTCCCTGGAAAAGAAGCCGCTCATCGTATGATGGAGCTGTGCTCTGCGCCAAAAGGAGACGCACCCCCAGCGGTAGCGCCACGGTTAAAAAGAGTGCTCTTCTGTATGTGAGATTCGATTTCAACTCAGAGTGAAAAAGCCAAATATTATTTCAAAAACACCATCTTTTTGGTGAAGCTGAATGCCTCTGTTTTGATTCTGTAAAAATAGATCCCGCTCGCCGCCCCTGCCCCGTTGTCCCCCGTACCGTCCCACACAACAGAATAATTGCCGATCTTTTGATCCCCGGTGAAGAGTGTTTTGACCTTCTGCCCGAGAACGTTGAAGATCTCCAGGGTGACATACCCGCTGTGAGCAAGCGAGTATCCGATCGTCGTGGTTGGATTGAACGGGTTCGGATAATTCTGATCGAGTGAATATCCGACCGGAACCAAAGGGATCCCGTTCGTATTGCTCCCGATGTACTCTTTTGTTCCGACGATCAACCGGAACAAGCGGTCGCTTTCATTCTTCTCGTACGCAAAGTTGTACGATAAAGCTGAGCTGATGTCGTATGCCCTCTCTGTCGTCATATCGACGAGATACATTTCAAATTGAGCCGGCATATTTCCGCTCTTGACGAATTGAACCGAAACTGACGCTTTGGAATTCGACGATGCGATATCGAAGTCCCAATAGTTTCCTTCGGGATGAATTGGACGGTAGTCCCCTGCGTATCTCCCGGGATTCGTTTTCCAATTTGGATGATTGAAGGAGAGGGTGACATAGTCGGTCGGCGCCGGAGGAGGCTCTGAAAAATCTTCGGCATCCCATTCGTCGCTCGCCGAGCGTAGTACGCCCGCAACATTATCGTTATCCGCCCCCGTGCCGTTCGCCGCGCTGATCTGCACCTGCCATTCCCCTTGCGCAAACTGCCGCTGCACTTCGGCCTTCTTCGCGAGAGATGCCGACGACACTTCATCGGGATTGATGTAAACGGTAACTCCGTTGCGAAGGCTCTTCAGAAAATATCCGGCAAATGGCTGCATGATGTCGGTGACCTGCTGAAATCCAGCGCCGTCAAAGCCCCACAGCCACGATTCGACGGAATCCGGAGTTGAATGGAGCGAGTTCGCCCAACTGACGGGGTAGGGAAAAGGATTTCCGATCAAATTATATCCCGAGTCGAGCTGAATCGGGAAGAAGCCCTGCGCCGTCGAGACGTTCGCCGATCCAAGCGACAACGATTGCGATCCCTTCGTGATAAGCCAATATCCTTCCCCCCGCTTGAACGTAAGGAAATCCGGACTCGGATACTCTTGATACTCCGAGCCGTCCCATCTGCCGTAGAGCCGCCATTTTGTTTTATCGGCAGCTCCGAGGTCCTTGAGGACGTCGCTGATGTTGAAATCCAACAGGTCGAACGGAATGCTGATGATCTGGTACTGGTCGCTCAACGTCGGACTCGGAATTTTTACGGAATAGCTTCCCGTAAAGCCGAAGACGTTCAATGCAAACTGGAGATTGTCTCCTGCAAGAATGCCTGTCGGGAGTGGCGACAGGGTGTCCTTTCCCCGGACATTAGACCAGATATCGACATCTCCGATCAAAAGGATCGTCCCCTTTCCAACCTGGCTCATGGCCATCACGACGGGCTGTGCTGTTTTCTTTTGCAGACTGTCGCTGGTCGTGGCCACCGTGGTGAGGTTCCCGCGCAAAAACGGCGATGCCTGTGCCGAAAGTGCGATGCTCGCGCATCCAAAAGGAATGATCGTGTGAACGCCCTTCACGAACGGATGGGTCGTGTCGGTGAAATTGGAAAGAAGCGGCGCGGCGGGATTGTTCGAATAGTTCCTTACGCCATCGGTCACCGCATCGCTGTTCATCGCAAGTCCTGTTGGAGTATTCGGAGCGTCCTGCACCCACTGAAAATTCGAGAGGATGCCGTTCAGACAATTGTTGGCGTCGGAATTGCCCGAGTCGCCGAGCATCACGACAAAGCCGCCGTTCGAAACATACTGATGCAGCTTATTGATCTCCACCAGCGAGAACGTCGTTTTCGGCGCTGCGATCATGACGGCATCAAACGAGGAGGCCAGCGGGTCGAACGCTGTCTGGCTGCTCACCGTGATGCCGCTTCTTTGAAGTGCCTGAATGAACTCGGAGAGAAACTGCGTGATCGAACCCGTTGCAAGACTTGACGACACACCGTGCGTCGTATCGAGCAAGACCGAACGGTTGACCGCAGTGACCGGAACACCGGTTCCTTTCAAGGTGACTCCCACAGTCGGATACCCTGGATCGGTCGTGGCAAAGGTCAGCGTGGCCTGGGATGGACCGGTCAATTTCGGAATGAATTGGATCGTCAACGTCCCAGAGGATCCCGGTTTCACGACAAGGGGTGTGGCGCCGGGCGGTACGATATAGGCCGACGGGCCTGCCAACGGTACTGTCAAAGAAGCAACCGTGATCGTCACACTTTGAGACCCGTTGTCGCTGAAGGTAATATTTTGCCCCGAAACGCTTCCGATCGGAACGGTCCCGAAATCAAAGCTGACCTGGGAAATGCCGAGTGCATTTCTTGTATCGACAGCCGTGATTCCCCTGTTGCTGCCGACAAACATCGTCGTGTCGTTCGCCGTCGACTGACCTATGGAATAATATTGCGTGGAAGGGCCGCCGCCGATTTTCGTCCATGTGAGGCCGTCGTCCGGACTTCGTAAGACCCCGTTCACTGCAGTACAGTAAAGAGTGGAAGGATGAACCGGATCAAAAGCGACATCGATTCCCGCGGCGTTAAGCTGAGTCCAGTTTGCTCCCCCATTCGTTGTTCTATATTCATTATAGATTGCGCCGCCTGTTAGTGTGGAAAGGAAGATCTCGCTTGTGTTCACCGGATCAATCCTTGGATGAAAACCGATGAGGGGCGCTGTCGTCCCATTGACGGTTGCATTCAACGGCAGATTGCCTGAGATCGAATTCCAAGTTTTCCCCAAATCGGTCGACCTCCAAACGCCGTTGGCAGAGAAATACATCGTCGAGGCACTGACGGGATCGAACTCGATGTTTCCGACGACCGACGTCGGTATCTGTTGGGGAGGAGCAACGGCATACCACGTCCCTCCCCCATCCGTGCTGACCATGAACTCGCCGGTAAGTGCAGAGATGAAAAGATTCTGCGAATTGACGGGAGAAATTCTCAGCGTCCCGTCCTCAAGATTGTTGTTAAAGGGGGAGAGAGAATCGTGGGGGATATTCTGGGTCTGAATCTTTTGCCATGTACTCCCGGTATCGACGCTCTTGTAAAGTCCGTACACGTTGCCCGCATAGAGAACAGCGCTGTTTTTTGGATCAGCGATGACGCCGCGAACGTACGGGTTGTCAATTCCATTGTTCGACGGTATCCATGTGCCGCCGCCGTTGGTTGATTTAAGAATTCCGCCCCCATAAACGCCGGCGAACAAATACCCCGAAGCGGAATTCTGGACAGCAACCGTGCGCGCAATGGAATTCATCATCCCCGAATTCTGGCGCGCCCAGCTCGAACCGTCGTCGCTGCTTTCGTAGACCCCGTCGGATGTTCCGAGATATATTTTTTTAGGATGAGAAGCGGGGATGAAAATTGAATTGATGTCGATCGTCGCCTTGAAGATCAGCGTCCATCCCAACCCCAGGTTTGACCTGCGGTATACTCCTCCGTTGTCGGGCCTCGTCGGGAAAAATTCTTCGTTCCCTTTCGTTCCGACGTAGAACGTGTCTGTCGCTGCGCTGTCGCCGACCGTCAGCGAACATTGCACGACAGAGTCGGCAATCGAGGTCCCTGTGAACGGAATCCACTGAACTCCTCCCGGACAAAAATACTCTCCCGATGACGTTCCCGCCCTCAGCCCTAAGCCCTGAATGAGCGAAAGCGAATGAATGCGAAGTCCCGATCCTGCAAGTCCTGCATTTGTCGCCAACGCGCTCCACGTCGACCCCCCATCGCTCGTCGAGTACACGCCCGCGGCATCAGTTCCTGCATAGACAGTCATCCCTGATAGAGATCCAGCGGGATCGATGATCAGCGCTGTTATCGTCCTGCTGACCGTAAGACCGGTCGACGACGCTGCCCACGTTAAACCGCCGTCGGTCGATTTGAACACTCCAGCAGCCCCTTGCAGCGTCGGACGTGCGTCGCCGGCAAACATCAGTAGCGGGAGCGCAACATCGATCGCGATCGTCGAGACCGGTGTTGTAAGAGGCGTCAGACTCCAGGAGGCGCCCGCGTCGTAGCTGACGTACAAGCCCGCCTGCGTCGCTGCATACGCCGTGAGGGGCGTTGTAGGATGGAAAACAATATCGTTGACGGGAAAAACACTCAACGCTTGGGTCCACGTCGCCCCGCCGTCGAGTGAACGATAGATGCCGTCATTTTTTGTCCCGGCGAGAACAACGCTGTCGTTTGCGTCTCCCCGGACCACGTTGACAATGCCGCCCCCCGGTCCGATCGGATTCACCTGCGGGTAAAGCCGTTGGGCCGCAACGGAAAACAGAAAGAGTGCAATGATTGTTCGTAGTAACGAATGTCTCATTCGCTTCGGAGATTACTTGGGCGGCTTCGGCGGTTCCGGTAGCGGAGTGACGACCGAAGTCGGCTGAGGCGAGGAACTAGGACCCGGCACAAAGCCGGAATTGACATTTGTCGACGTCGACGACGCCCGTTCGGACATTCCGCCGATGCTTTCTTTCGCCAACGAACTGCTCGGCGGCGGGGGAACAGATTGCGTCGGCACGGCATTGCTCCCCGACGTGGACGCACCGCCTTTCATCATTTCTCCCGTTTTTTTAGCCGTGCTCAAACTTGATCTGGCCTGCGAAAAATTTGGATCGGATTGAACTGCGGAGGTGTACGATTGCACTGCCTGATCGTACAATCCTTTATCTTCGTAATCGATCCCCTGAGAGTATTGCAAGAATGCAAAAAAATTCTCCGTCGGAACCTCGAGAATCGATACACGTTCCTGATTCGTTATCGGAATTTTGAGCTCGTCGAGTATCTTGAACACCAGTTCTTTCTCGAGCCGGAAGAACTGCTTCATGTCCCCCGAAATATCCGTCGTGCCGTCGACTTGCCCGCTGCGGGTCTGGGCGACAAGAGCGTCGATCCTTAATTTGTCGGAAGTCAGGTCAAAAAAGGTTCCTTTGACAAGCCGGTATGCGCCAAGTAATTTCCCCACCCGCGGCGCGGTTCGTTCATCCACCAGCCCCGACTCGCCGAAGTTCAGTTCCTCCACCAATTTTTGAAGCCGGACTCGTTCAACAACCTTCACGGAATGGATCTTTGACAAATCCGTGATCATCATGTCGGCAATCCCCTTTTGGAGCGGGTCAAGATTGCGCATGTTCCCTTTATTCTCAAAATAGAGGACGGCGAGAGTGTTAGGCGGCACGCTTGCTACGTCGAGATGCGATTCCTCAAGCAGCGCTTTCTTGGCCTCAATCTGCATTTCCTGGCGGTAAAGAATCTTGACCCGGGCATCCACAATATCCCGATATTCTCCGAAAACGGTCATTTCTCGATAACGCCTGTAATATTGTATCGCCTTTTCGTATTCGACGCTCGCCTCGTAACTCGATGCGAGATAGTACACGGCCTGGTCGTCTTCAGGATCGGCGGAAAGAGACCGTTCAAAATACGCTGTCGCATCGCCATAGTATTTCTTATTGTAGAGGCCGATGCCGAGATACTTCAAAAAAAGGGGGTCATTGGGATTTCGCGCGAGGTTCGCCCGGGCATTCGCGATCGCGTCATCGTTCTTCCCCTGGTCAAGCAAGCCGGACGTTACTTCATACGCCGTTGGAGCGCACGACGATAGCGCTAGGGCAAAAATAATAACCGGAACTTCACCAAAATGTGAAATACAAAACCGTCTGATGGTCATTATCGGGAGATCGATGCTGCGCTAGTAGAGTAACCTTGAGTTTGCGATGAGATGTGTGTGTGAATATTGTGAAAAATCGATAGGATGTCAAGGCGATGAGTGCTGTGGCTTGTCGAGAATCACCCAATATTATCGAGTGAGAATTGACTTCATAAGCGAAATTCGTAATATTCAACCGATAATTCACGACAAATCTACATTTTGCCGCGATGACGAATAAGATCGTATTTCTGACAGGTTCGACGGGATTCATTGGCTCAAAGGTTGCCCATCGCTTGATTACGGACGGGTGGAAAATCAGGGGAGTGGTTCGCGATCCCGAAAAAGCCCAAAGAATGTTAAGCGCATGGGGGGGAACATCCGGAAACATTGAACTTGTTAAAGGGGATCTATTCGCCGGATCGCCAGCTGATCGAAGAAAGTTCTTTGCGGAATGGCTTACTGATGTCCATGCTGTCGTTCACCTTGCTGAAGCTAAGAAAAATGAGAAAGATTTTGACGTAAAAAACATAAAGTCATTGGGTTTGCTTCTTGAAGCCGCAACGGAGACGCCTAAATTAGAGCGATTCGTTTTCGTGTCAGCGTTTATGGCCGGCGGACTTCCCCGGCCGCTTCCTAAAATGCTGACAGAAGAAATGACGGGAATAGAGTTTCCTGACCCGTATTATCAATGGAAGAGGATGGCTGAGCGGCTGTTGATAAGATCGGCCACCAAATCCCGTTTTTCCTATGCGATCGTTCGCCCTGCCCTGGTTTATGGCCCGAATGCCGAGTGGCTCGTTCCAATGCTGAGCCTGATCAAAAGAATGGGATCATTTTTCGTCCCCCTCGCGAACGGGGGAAAAGCTCAATTGGGAACAGTTCATGTCGACGACGCGGCGTCAACGATTGCGTCAGCAGCATCCAGCAACCATGCGGAAAATCAGATCATTCATGCTGTGGATAACGGCGGGACAACGTATGTTGACTGGTTTGAATCCATTTGCAGCGTTTTCGGCCGTAAGCCACGCCTGGCTAAAATCCCGGAAGCAGTCCTTTATCCTGCCGCTAAGACCATTGATGGGATAACATCGCTTGTTAATCGCCACTACGGCGTTTATCAATGGGCCCTGGTTTTAAGCCGGGGGTGCGGTTACTCAAACGAGAAGATGAGAAAAATTATCGGGGAGCTTAAATATCCTTCAATCCGCGACGGGATTCCGGGGATGATGGAATGGTTTCGGCAAGCTCACGGATAGCTCTGCCGCAAAAAAAACGGGCAGCTTTTGCCGCCCGATGTTCTGCTGTACTTAATTCTAGTCCTATTTCTCTATCGGCGCATTAATGAGGTTGCCCCATTCGGTCCACGATCCGTCGTAGTTGCGCACTTTCGGGTAGCCAAGAAGGTACTTTAGGACGAACCAGGAATGCGACGAACGTTCGCCGATGCGGCAATAGGTTGTCACCTCTTTCAATCCCGGTACAATTCCTTTTCCTTCATACAGCGCTTTCAGGTCTGCGGCTGATTTGAATGTTCCATCTTCATTCACCGCTTGCGACCAGGGAATATTTTTTGCTCCCGGAATGTGCCCGCCGCGAAGCGACAGCTCCTGCAAGCCGGGAGGCGCCAGAATTTTTCCGGTGAACTCGTCGTTCGAACGGACATCCACAAGCCCGTGCGTCGAATCGGTGAGACGATTGGACACGGATTCTCTGAGCGCGCGAAGATCCGTCTCAATCTTGGAGACTTTATATGTCCTTGCGGCATAGCGCGGAACATTCGTCGTTAACGGCTTCCCTTCGGCCGCCCATTTTTTCCTACCGCCGTTGATCAGCCGAACATCGGCATGCCCGTAATACTTCAACAGCCAAAATGCGTACGCGGCAAACCAATTGTTATTGTCCCCGTACAAGATCAATCCCGTTTCCGGTCCGACTCCCGACTCACCGAGAAACCGCTCGATCTGTTCCTTGCTGAGTATGTCGCGCCGCGTCTGGTCCTGAAGCTGCGTCTTCCAATTCCAGCCGATCGCCCCTTCGATGTGTCCTTTGTCGTACTCGGTGGTGTCGACATCCACTTCGACGAACCGCAAATTCCCGTCCTTTAAATGCTCCAGCGCCCAATCGGTGCTGACAAGCACTCCGGGATTCGCATATCCGTTGTTTGAAGCCATACCTCCTCCTCAATGATAATGATTAATAGTTGGTAACGCGTTTCAAGAATATCTTCGTAAAGTACGACCAACGCCGCAGGCGGAGGTAGAGGACACATCCGAGGCAGAAATTAACGGTAAGATTGACGAGAGCAAGTGCCGCGACAAGAAATGCAATCCCCCATCCGAGCACCGGATAATTGCTTTCGATCAGCAAGGCAAATGCGGCGATCAGAAAAATCCCGCCGAGGCCCTGAGCGAAGAGGTGCTGGACATTGTCCTCTTCGACAACATCCGGGCGCAAGATTCCGAGCGGACGAAGAATTTTGGCGTAGAAGAGCTTGAACGCTCCCGCAGACGGCACGGCAGTGCCAACGAGCAACACCAGTGCCAGTGCCGCGAGGAGCCAGGGGAGCTGGGACACAAAAGCGGCAGCGACGATCGTGATGATCGATGCCTGATTGAATTTGAGCGCCGTCCGGTCCACGCGAGTAATTCCGTTTGGCATATCTGTGATTCCTTTCGATAATTGGTAATAAATAAAAAACCCTCTTCTATGTTGATAGAAGAGGGTTCGTTCCTTGAAACTTATTTGCGCCTTTTACAGCCGCACGGCCATCCTTCCAATTCCATCAACAGCATTGCTCGGAGTACAGCAACAACACGCCGCATTACAACAGATGTTTAAGCGGATGCTTGTTGAACGGCTATTGAAATTGATCGACTTCATTACGTCTTAATATAATGATGTTTGGTTCATTGTCAAGTGGCCACCGGGGCGTCTGCCATCCTTACCATCCCCATGTAAATGCCGCCGACATCCCGGCGGAAATTTCTCCAAAGCCTTTCCCTCCAAAAAATTTGTTGTAACGGTACGTGATGGCGAACGTGTGTTGAGGAATGAAACCGAAATACGAAAGCCACGGCGTCATTACCCACGATGACGCGCCAAGCGAATAGCCGGTGGACGGAAAATTCGTTATGATCCCCGCAGAAGGACTGACGCCGAGGAGGAAAATTTCCCGTCTATCGACAAACGTCAGATGAATATCTCCCGTGGCTTCACAGCGGACAAAATCTTTCTGCTCCTCGCTGAAAATATGCGTATATCCAACCGTGAACCGCATATCCGAAAACCTTTTCAGATCGATCTTCTCGCCGAACCCGACCCCCGTTTCGAACGCCAGGATACCGTGTCCTTTGCCGTTTTCGACAATAATTCCGCCGCTGGGGGGAACAATGCTGATGGCTGTGGAACCGATGGCAAGAGGGACCAGAACGACGGTCGACAGAATTTCCATTGCGTTGTCGTAGGACGTTGTTTCTGTACTTTGAAACTCGGTGGACGTGGAATCCTGCCCGTGTGCGCACAATGACGATGAGAGCACAAGCATTAACAAAAAAGAGAGACGCCGTCGCATGTCCTCAACACTCCAAGAGATGCTCATCTTTTTGCAGTTTAGCGTGCGAGCTCTTTTGCAAGAAATTCTCCGGTGAAAGACTTCGCATTCCTGCTTATTTCTTCGGGGGGCCCTTCTCCGACGATATAGCCCCCCTCGTTTCCCCCTTCCGGTCCAAGGTCAATGATCCAATCAGCAGTTTTGATCACGTCAAGATTATGTTCGATGACAATGACCGTATTCCCTTTGTCCACGAGCTTGTTCAGCACGGAGAGCAGCATCTTGACGTCCTCAAAGTGAAGCCCGGTGGTCGGCTCGTCGAGGATGTAAAGCGTTTTTCCCGTTCCGACCCGCGACAGCTCCGTTGACAGTTTCACGCGTTGAGCTTCGCCCCCCGAAAGCGTGGTCGCCTGTTGTCCGAGCCGGATATATCCCATGCCGACATCGAACAAGGTCTGCAATTTGCGCCCGACGCGGGGCATTTCGCTGAAGAATCCGAGCGCCTCTTCGACCGTCATCTCGAGAACGTCGGCGATAGATCTCCCTTTGTAGTGCACCTCGAGCGTCTCCCGATTGTAGCGCTTCCCTTTGCATACGTCGCAAACGACGTAGACATCCGGCAGAAAATTCATTTCGATCTTTCGGACGCCGTCCCCTTCGCAGCTTTCGCACCGCCCGCCTTTGACGTTAAAGCTGAAGCGCCCGGCTTTGTATCCGCGGATCTTTGCTTCGGGAAGCTGCGTAAACAAATCTCTGATCATCGTGAACATGCCGGTGTAGGTGGCCGGATTTGAGCGGGGCGTCCTTCCGATCGGCGACTGATCGATGTCGATGATCTTATCGATCTCGCCGATGCCCTGGAGGCCTGCATGCGGGAGCGTACTGATCTTTGTCTTATAGAATTTTTTGGAAAGGACGGGAAAGAGCGTCTCGTTGATGAGCGAAGATTTTCCCGAGCCGCTGACCCCCGTCACGCACACGAACAACCCGAGCGGAATTTTCGCCGTGATATTCTTGAGATTATTCCCGGAAGCCCCTTTGATCACCAAAAATTTTCCGTTCCCTCCGCGCCGAACCGCCGGCACTTCAATCTTTTTTTTCCCCTGCAGATACTCGATCGTTGCCGATACGCCGTTCTCCCCGTGCTTCATTTTTCCTTTTTCATTTTTCCTTTTCAATTTTTCCGGCTCACCTGCTGCCACAACTTTTCCCCCGTGCTCGCCTGCTCCCGGGCCGAGGTCGACGACGAAATCGGACTGTTCGATCATCTCCTTATCATGCTCGACGACCAGCACGGTGTTGCCAAGGTCGCGAAGCTCTTTCAGGGAGTCGATCAGCTTCACGTTATCGCGTTGATGAAGTCCAATGCTCGGCTCGTCGAGAATGTACAGCACCCCGACGAGCTGCGACCCGATTTGCGTCGCGAGCCGGATGCGCTGTGCTTCCCCTCCTGAAAGCGTTCGCGCCCCCCTGTCGAGCGTGAGATAGCCGAGGCCGACATTCACCATGAATTCGATCCGCTGGCTGATCTCTTTCATGATTTGCTTCGCGATCTCGGTCTGTCTCGGGGTAAGCCGCAAGGTTCTTATGAATTCCCGCGCATCGCCCAACGGCAGCGCGACAACGTCGGCGATGCTGACCCTTTTCCCTGACACCGCATCTTCAAGCTTAATCGCAAGACTTTCTTTTTTCAGCCTCCCGCCGCCGCAGACCGTGCAGCGCGTCGTGCTCATGAACCCCTCCACCCATTCCCGTATTTTCGGCGACGCCGTTTCGGCATAATAATTTTTCATCATGCCGACAACTCCGCTGAACCGGTGCCTGTAAATGATCGGCTTCCCGCCGCCGTGAGCATATTCGATCTCAATCTTTTCCTTGCCCGTGCCGTACAACAATTCTTCGCGGGCAATTTTTGAGAGCGATTTCAGCGGGCTGTCAAAATCAAATCCGTGCCGTTTGAGCACCGCGCGCACCTGGCTGAAGAACCATGTCTGACGCGGCTTCCCGAGAGCGGCAATGCCTTCCTGATTGATTGATAGCTTGTCGTCGGGAATGATGAGCGACAGATCGAATTCTTTCTTTTCTCCCAGACCCTCGCATGAGGGGCACGACCCGTACGGCGTGTTGAAGGAAAATGAGTTCGGCGCTGGCTCCTCGTAACTGGCCCCGCAATTCGGGCAGGAATAGTGCTTGCTAAAAAGATGGTCCGAGGAGCCGTCATTTACAATGAGGACGCCGGCGCCGAACCCGAGCGCAACTTCAACCGAATCGGCAATGCGGCTCCTGCTCTCTTTCTTCACCGCGATCCGGTCGACGACGATCTCGATATCGTGGACTTTATAGCGGTCTACTTTCATCTCCTTTGAAATTTCTTTGACCTGTCCGTCAACCCGGACACGGAGAAATCCGTCTCTGACAATCTGTTCGAACAGCTCCCGGTAATGCCCCTTTCGCCCTTTGACCACAGGCGCGAGAATCAGGATCTTCGTCCCCCCCGGCAGTTTTACTATCGCATCGATGATCTGGTCAACACTCTGCTTCTGGACCTTCGTCCCGCAGTTGACGCAAAACTGGATGCCGACGCGAGCAAACAACAACCGCAGAAAATCGTAGATCTCCGTCACCGTGCCGACGGTCGATCGCGGGTTATGGCTGACGGTCTTCTGCTCGATGGAAATCGCCGGACTCAACCCTTCGATGTAATCGACGTCAGGCCTTTCCATCAAGCCGAGGAACTGCCGTGCATAAGCGGAGAGACTCTCAACATACCGGCGTTGTCCTTCCGCGTAAATCGTGTCGAAGGCAAGGCTGGATTTGCCGGAACCGGAAAGCCCGGTAATGACAACAAGCTTATCGCGCGGAATTTCAACGTCAATGTTCTTGAGGTTGTGCTCGCGCGCTCCTTTGACGATCAGAAGGTTTTGATCCGGCATAATGAGGTTAGATCGGACAGGCGGTTTTGCCCGTTCAATTGAAAATTTTTTGAGTTCAGAAATGAAAGATATTCAATGAGGCGGGGAAAAGCAAAACAAATCTCAGCCAACTTTTAGTCTTGCGATGGTACGACTTCTTACCTCTGCGTAATCTGCAATCAGCGATAAATCTGCGCTATCTGAGCAATCACTTGACAACGCGCAGTTCGAACGTGAGGTTCCTCAACGGAAAAACGTTCGCCAGGCGATTCTCGTACAGGTCCTTATACGAGTTCGCAAATGCAACGATTTTCTTGTCGATCCAATGCAGCTGCGCCAGCCCTTTCTCGAACTCAACTGACTTCAGCGCAAACCGGGCGTATGAATATCGGAACCCCGCGTTCGCCGTTCCTTCGATAAAATAGTCAAACGAATGAACCCCGAAAAAATGCTTGTGCGTCGGGTCGGTATTAGCGTGGCGATGCGGATAGAACGGCACGATGATCGTGACAAGCGCCGATGGCTTTGCTATGCGATGGACCTCTTCCATCACTTTGACAAGATCGGCGAGATGTTCGAGGACATTGTCGCAGATCACTTCATCAAAATGATCATCGGGGAACGGATACGGGAACCGGTCGAGGTCGTGGATGATGTCGGCGTCGGATCGCGGGTTGATATCGATGCCGACGGCACCGGGACGCTTTCGGGGTCCGCAGCCGACGTCGAGAACGGTATATGCCGGAGCAGCGGTCGGCACCGCCTTGTCAGCGCGCACGATTGTTCTACCGTTCGGTTTCTTCCTTTTGGAGTTCTCTGTCGGTCGTCGTTTCATCCTATCTTTTTTCGCTTGTTCAAATACTGGAACAGAGCCACATCAAAGGGAGTCTCGGTGTCGAGCAGAACGTAGTCGATATTGTTTTCCCTGCATTCTCTTTTATATCGCTCAAGAAACGATCGGAATTCTCGCTGGTATGCGCGCTGGATATGGTAGGGCTGCGTCGTTATTTCTTCCGCAGTTTCCAGGTCTTTGAATACGGCATCGCTTCCGAATGCGAACGAACGCTCGAACGGGTCGAGAACGTGCATCACCAGCACATCGTGGTGATTGTGCCGAAAATGCTTTAATGCCGCTATCACCGCACTCGGATCATCAAACAGGTCGCTCACAACGATGATCAGTCCACGGCGGGTGATGCGCTCTGCCATCTGATTGAGCGATCGGGATGTTCCGGTTGCCTTTCCCGCCGAGAGATGCTCAAGCTCGATGAGGATCCTCCGAAGATACGCTTTGGTTGCATGCGGCGGCAGTGCAAGCCGGATATTTTCATCAAACACCGTCAGCCCCACAGCGTCCCTCTGCTGAACCATCAAATACGAGAGTGCGGCCACGAGATACGATGCATATTCCAATTTTGAGATCCTTTTTCCGTCTCCCCCCCGCGCTTGTTCGGAGGCGAATGCCATCGACGCGCTGGCATCAAGAATGACGTACGATTTGAGGTTCGTTTCTTCCTCGTACTGTTTAATATAGTAACGGTCCGTCTTGCCGTAGACCTTCCAATCGACGCGGCGGATTTCGTCCCCGGGCATATACTGACGGTGTTCGGCAAATTCGACGCTGAAACCGTGATAGGGGCTTTTGTGCATGCCGGTAATGAACCCCTCCACCACCATGCGCGCGCGAAGTTCCATGTTCGCCAGCTTCGAAACGACGTCGGGTTGAAGATATGTCAGCGCCTGTTCCATCCGACCGCTCATTGTTGTTTCTTGGAAACCTTCTTCGGCTTTGCCGCAACATCTTTCTTTGCGCCGATGATCTCGTCGGGCGTTCTGCCGAGATTGTCAAGCTCAAATTGAGCCGATTTTGCAAGGTCATGGGTGGGAAACTTTGCGATAAAATTTTGATAGGCAATTTTTGCGCTGTCGGGCATTTGAAGGTTGTTGTTATAGATGAACCCGACAAAAAACATCGCGAGGGGGGTCGCATTCAGGTCCGGATATTTCTTCGCGAATGCTGCGTAGTAGTTCACCGCAGTGTGGAAATCGCTCTTTGCATTGTATGATTCTGCGATCAAGAACAGCGCTGCCGGCGCGTTTTTTCCCTCAGGGTAATTGCTGAGGAGCGTTTGACAAAGCACAATGGCCGAATCGGCATTATGGGCAGCTTTCGCCTGCTCGGCCTTTTGCCAAAGCTCATCCTCCGTCATTTTCGCACAGCCGGCGAAGAGTACGGCGATGATTGGAATAACGATGAGATTAACTTTCATGATCTTTCCTTGGTCAGTAGAGAGAGACAATATTGATTACTGAATTCTGCGCATCACTGCTGCGAAAAAACCGTCGGTCCCGTGGACGTGCGGCTTCAATCGAAAATACTTCTCCGGCGACAGCGCCTCCAGACCGTAGCGGCGGAGGATCGACGCCGGCTCCATGAGCTCGAACTCCCGGTGGTCCGTCAAAAAGTTCTCAACGACCCCCTCATTCTCCGAACGCATCATTGTGCACGTTGAGTACGCCAATCTTCCGTTGACCTTGACGAAGCGTGCGTAGTGATCCAGAATCTCCGATTGCTTGTCATGCAGTTCTGCAACCGACGCGGGTGTCACCGTCCATTTCATGCCGGGGTTGCGACGGATCGTACCGAGGCCGCTGCACGGGGCATCAACAAGGACATTGTCCGCCGAACCGGCAAGATCCGAAGGAACTTCCCCGGCTTCTATCTTGCGCACGCGGATCGTGTCGACACCGCTCCTGCGGATCCGTTTCCGCAAACCTTCCAGCCGAAACGAATTCGTATCCAGGGCAAAAATCGTCCCCCGATTTTTCATGAGCGCAGCAAGAGCAAGAGATTTCCCCCCCCCGCCGGCGCAGGCATCGACAACCTTTGATGTCGGTTTCGGGTCGACGAGCATCGACAAAAGCTGGCTCCCCTCATCCTGCACTTCAAAAAATCCCTGACGGAATACATCAAGCTGAAAGACGTTGGTCCTTTTTCGCAGGGTCAGACCGAAAGGAGAGAGCTTTGTCCGTTCGGTCTCGATCCGCTCTTTTGCCAAACGTTCCTTGCACTCATCGACGCTTGTTCTTATCGTATTCACGCGGATCGTCAACGGGGCGGGCGTATTCAACGCCGAGCAGAGCTGACGAGTCCCATCGTCGCCGAACTGGTTCCGCCATTCTTCGATCATCCACTCCGGAAACGAGAAACGAAGGGAGAGATCTTTTGTGGCGTCTTCCAGAAATGGATCCTTGTCATCGACGTTCCTGTTGCGCTTTTTCGCTTCATTAAGAAAGAGGATAAGAGATCTCTTCTCTTCTTGCTCGGCATCGAGTTCGCCGACGAGCGTTTCCATCACTTCATCGGCGAACACACTCCGGAATATCAAGCACTGCAAATACACGGGCGACCCGCCCGGGGCCCCATGGTGCTGCTGCTGGGACGATTCGCACAACCATTCTATCCGTTTTTTGAACCGGAGCATCCCATAGACCGTTTCCGCGATGAACTTTCGGTCATGGGAGCCGAGATATTTACGCGAACGAAAAAAAGTGTCGATCGTGCTGTCGGCCGGATGCTGACTTCCAACGACGAGGCCGTACGCTTCCACGGTATGGCCGATGAGCGAAGAGTGTCTCAAGGATTATACTTCAACAACGTCAGAGTTCATTTCTGAAGTTCGATATGCCCGCGCCATGCGCGGAGTATTAAAGGCAACAGCGGGCAGACCGCTCTTGTGCAATACGATCACTCCCCCGAAACCGTCAGCCTTTTTCCCCAGCTGCTGGATCGACGTTTGCGCGGCAGCAACGGGGTCGCCTCCGTTATAGTCCATCAAGTCGATGACCGTTTTTGCCAGGACGACCTTTATAATGGCTTCCCCCCAGCCTGTACACGACGCCCCGCCGATCGAACTGTCGGCATACGTCCCGCATCCGATGAGAGGCGAATCTCCAACCCTTCCCGGATACTTATTGGGCGTTCCACCGGTTGAAGTACCGGAGGCGATCACGCCCCTGCTGTCCAGGGCAACTGCGCCGACGGTGTCTCCGGGCGTTTTTTTGCGGAATGCATCTTTTGTCGATATGGTCTTCTTGCTCGAACGGATTTCCTTCCATCGTTCCAGTTCCCGTCCGACAAGGAGGTCCTGCTTCGAGCATTGGGAAATGCCATGTTCGGCCGCGAACTTTACGGCGCCGTTTCCAGCGAGCAATATATGTTCACTCTTGTCCATAATAATGCGCGCCAAGGAGATCGGATAGCGGATGTTTTGAACTGCTGCAATTGCCCCCGCACGAAATGTTGTTCCGTCCATAATGCTTGCATCGAGCTCGATGTCGCCGATGGAATTCACGAACGAGCCTCGCCCGGCATCGAACGTTGGGTCGTCCTCCATGTAGTTGATCGACTTTTCGACGGCCTCCGCGGCGCTTCCGCCGTTGACAAGAATGTTCCATCCAATGGACAACGCTTGTCGAACGCCGTTGCGATGCGCTTCGACCGAATCGTCGGGTATATCCCACGCGCCGCCGTGGACAATAAAAGATATCATGCGCTCATTCTATCGGTAAACTAAAGTAAAAAGAACTCCCAGCATGCTCTTTGCTTTCTGCCCAGATTTTCCCCCTGTGAGCTTCAACAATGTTCTTGCAGATCGCAAGGCCGAGCCCCGTCCCTTTTTCCGCGATGACGGCAGATGCTATAATCTGGCGGTATTTGTCAAAAATAAAAGGAATCTCCCCGGCAGGTATGCCGATGCCGTTATCTTTCACGCAGACCACGACGGAGGGCACTAAAATCCCTTTCGCCCTCGCAAGCGGATCATTCGGCTGAAGGTGTTCCACGGAAACTGCAATTTCTCCGTGTTCTCCCGTAAACTTCATGCTGTTCATCAGGAGGTTATTCATAACCTGCTCCATTTTCGCCTCGTCGGCCACAATCATAACTTCCCGAAGTCGGTAATTTTTTGTGAAGGAGATCGACTTCTTTAAGGCAAGAGGCTTCATCTGCATCATCGCATGGTCGATCATGCCGATCAAGTCTATCGAATGCTTGTTGAGTGTGACATATTCCGATTCAAGCTTCGAAAGGTCGAGGATGTCGTCGATCAGGTCGAGCATTTGCTCGCTCGCCTTCTCGATCGTCTGGACCATTTCGTCTTTGTCCTGCTGACTGAGGTTCCTTTCCTCGATCATCAAGCTCGTAAAGGCACGAATGGCCGTCAGCGGGCCGCGGAGGTCATGCACCAGCATAGAGAAGAAATCCGACTGGAGTCGCATCACCTTCTTCTCTGCTGCGGTCATCCTCAGAATGGATTTGACGCGCACGAGCAGTTCGTTCGTGTCGATCGGTTTTAAAAGATACTCGTTGACTCCAAGGTTAAAGCCGCGCTCCATTGATACGGAATCGCGCATAAAGCCGGTGAGAAAAATGACGGGGAGTTCTTTGGTCTTTTTATGAACGCGAATGCGGGCAAGCGTTTCGAAGCCGTCCAACCCGGGCATAAGAATATCAAGAAGGACAAGATCGACCCGTTCTCCATCCAGAACGCGCAAGCCTTCTTCACCGGACGTCGCACGGAAAACAGCGTATCCTTCGTGTTCAAGGACTGCCCCCAGCGTATTGACGTTGGAGGCCTCGTCGTCAATGATCAGGATGGAATACTTCTCTTGCGTGGATTCCGGCATGGTGAAACAAAATAGAAAAATTGAGGTGGAATTGCAAGGAAGCCAACGCAGAATGCCGTGCTGCTATAAATGAAGAAGCCAGAGAAACTCTGGCTTCTTCACCGCTGCGAGCTCTGGAGACGCTCAATGACTGTGGGCCACCTTCAGCACATGCCCACACATCGAACATCGTACTTCCTTCCTGTCGATGCTGTGAAACTGCTTTTCAATATAACGCAGACCGAACAGAAGGATGAACGAAAAAACAAAAAACAGTTCGAAGGGCAGGACCAAGAGGGAGACACCAAATGCAACGACTGCAAGCGACGCCAGGGCAAACAAGGAGACAAAACTTTTCCGATGCACCAAGGTACCGCATTTTGGACAACTCATTGTTAATCCTCCCGGCTGTTGAAGAATTTCCTACAAGTAATTGTTTACATACTATGAAGAGGCTGCCGAGCGTGTTGTGATTGCAGTCATCCTTCCGGGGGATTTTTGAATTGCCTCAGCGGCGGATTGGTTCGTAAATTTTTGCGATAATTTTTCCAAAGAATATCTTCTCATGCTGCCTTCGTTGCAATCGCTTATCCGACATGCAGTTAATGAATGATAAAGCGCGTGCATGAGATTGCCTTTCGGCGCCAATTTTCTTAATTTGTTGTATGAGTAAAATATTCGCCCCTCTGCGAAGTTCTTTTTATCAGGGCCTCGGTGTATTTGTCAAGTGCTGTTTTTCCTTTCTCGCTCTCTCCGTTACGCCTCTTTGGGCCCAACACGTGATAATCGTTCATCCTCAATTTGTCGAGTACTCCGCCAAAGAAGAAGATGTCGTTCCGTTTAAAGAAATTAAAAGGCCTAAAATTGGGCTTGTCTTAAGTGGCGGGGGGGTGCGCGGCATTACCCATGTCGGCGTCCTCAAAGCGCTCGAAAAAAATCATATCCCGATCGACCTTATTGTGGGAACAAGCATCGGAAGTTTAGTCGGCGGACTGTATGCATCAGGATACACGGCGGACCAGCTTCGTACGCTCGTTGATACAACCAATTGGGCTCAGGTTCTTTCCTTCACGGACGAGGCAAACCGCACCGATCTTTTTGTCGGACAGAAGCAGGCGGCGGATAGAAATCTTCTTACCATTCGGTTCGATGGACTCACCCCCGTCATCCCGTCGGCATTGTCCAACGGGCAGCGTTTCACGACGTTCATTAACCAGTTGATCCTTCAAGGCATCTATCATCCCAACCATTCATTTGACGATCTGAAGATCCCGTTCCGCGCCGTCACCACAGACATGATTTCGGGACGAAGAACTGTTCTTGGTTCAGGGAACCTTGCCGAGGCGTTAAGGGCGAGTATCTCCGTCCCCTTATTGTACAGTTCCGTACGGCGTGACTCTATGGAATTAACCGACGGCGGCCTGTTGTCCAATATTCCTGTCGAAGTCGCCAGTGATTTGAAGATGGATATTATCATCGCGGTCGACGTCTCGAGTCCGCTGCGCACTTCGCAGCAGCTTAATGCGCCGTGGGAAATCGCGGACCAGATCATCAACATCATGGCCCAGCTGCCGAACAAGCAATCTCTCCAAAAAGCGACCATTGTCATCAAACCGGACATTGAAGGCCACATGGCAGGGGACCTCACCGGCCTCGACTCGCTGATTGTCAAAGGGGAGAAGGCCGCCGATGCGGTGATGCCGGCGCTCTTGGACAGCATTCAAAAAAAACAAACTGTTGACTATTCTTCAAACCCCGCCGTTGATAAGCTTTCATTTAAGATCTCCTCGGTCAGTTTCCAGGGTCCCCAACTTCCGCCGGACATCACGGCCGAATTATCCGCGTTGACCTCGCGCGACCGGGTTCCGATCGATGTTCTTAAAGAAAAAGTGTCTTCGCTCTACCTCCGTGGGGACTACAAAGATTCGTATGCCGAAGTCATGGTTCACGATTCAACCGCAGCGGTGAAATTCGTCAACATTCCCAATACAAAGATCCTGGCCGTCGATATCAGAGGCGATTCTTTGATCACAAAGGAGGAACTGCTGCCGTTCATGGGACGGTTGCTCAATAAGGCGGCAAATCCGGACAGCACCCGGGCTGCGCTGAACGACATCCTCGGCCTCTACCGCGACCGGGGCTATTCTCTCGCAAGAATCCAATCGGTCCGTCTCGATTCTCTCCAGGGCATCCTTCATGTCGCCATCGACGAGGGCATCATCTCACACATGAGCATAGAAGGAACGACGAAATCGCGCGACTGGGTGATCTGGCGCGAGCTCCCCTTTAGCGTCGGCGATATCTTCACCGTTTCGAATGCCCAACAAGCCATTGCAAATATCATGGCAACGAACCTTTTCGAGCAGGTTCTGATCGATGTCCGCTACTCGGAGGATAAGGCAGAGATCGTGATCAAGACAACGGAAAAGAAATCCGAGCTGGGGGGCGTCGGCCTTCGTATCGACAGTGAACGGGGGTTGCAGCCGTCGGCCGAACTCAGGGACGAGAACTTTCTCGGAGCCGCGACCGAGCTGGGCGGCTATTTCGGGGGCGGACTCCGAAACCGAAAATATCTATTCGAATTCAAAGCGAACAGGATATTTAATTCGTATTACACATTCGACTTGAATTCGTTCTACGATCTCAAAGATATCTACGTGTACGGCAACGATCCGGCAGTTCAAACCCCGACCTCATTCAACAGGGTACGGATAGGAGAATACCGGCAAATCGAAGACGGCGGGTCCTTTTCGCTGGGAACGCAGGTCGAACGGCTCGGCACGGTGACCGCCGAATACCGCCTCGGGTTGAACCGGATCAATTTCCTTTCGGGAACGGGGTATTCGACGGATAAGTTCACGCTCCAGACCATCAAGCTCTCTTCAACGATCGACACCCAGGATCAATTCCCGTTTGCCCGCTCCGGCTCATTGATGAACATCAGCTGGGAAACCGCGTCGTCGATCGGCGCGGGAGAGATCGGTTACTCGAAGATCTTTCTCTCGTATGAATGGTTCTCGACGTATCTTGCGGGACAGACGCTCCATCCGAAAATCGTGTTCGGCTTCGGCGACCAGACACTTCCGCTCTCTCAGCAGTTCACGCTGGGGGGAGAAGATTCTTTTTACGGACTCAACGAAGATGATTCACGCGGGAGACAGATTTTCGTCATCAACGTGGAATACCGCGCGCTGCTTCCGATAAAGTTTTTCTGGGATACGTACTTCACGCTGCGGTATGACTTCGGCTCGATATGGCCGGAGCAGCAGAGCATCAGCCTCCGCGATCTTCACCACGGAGTCGGAACAGGAATTGCCATCGATACACCGGCAGGCAAGGTGAGCTTTTCGGTCGGAAGAAGTTTCTTTGTTCGAAGGGATTTATTGGCGCAGCCGCTGAGCCTCGGTCCGGTCATTGCATATTTTTCGTTCGGATACCCTCTGCTGTAGGAGCACGGGCTTCACGCCGGAATCACGACAAGTTTACAGCAGTCCTCTCATCATTCCCCCGTCCACACTGATCGTCGCCCCCGTCAGAAATCCGGCCCGCAACGACGCAAGGAATGCAACGACATCGGCGATCTCCCGGGGTGTCCCGTATCTCCCGAGCGGAATCTCCTTCGCCTGCTGCCTCATGTATTCCTCAACGGTGATGTTCGCCTTGGCGGAACGGACCTTCGAAATTTCTTCCTGCCGTTTGGTCATCACAAACCCCGGACAGACCGTGTTGATGAGGATGCCGTCCTTCGCATACTGGGTCGCAAGCACTTTATGCAGACCGATCAATCCGGGGCGAAGCGTGGAAGAGATCACTAATTCCTGGATCGGCTGCTTTCCTGCTATCGAGTTGATCGTGATGATCCTTCCCCAATGCTGCCTTTGCATGAACGGGATGACTGCCCGCGTCAACCGGATCGCGCTCATCATCGTCAGCTGTACGCCTTTCGACCAGTGGTCGTCCGACAAGCGGTCGAACGACTCAACTGGAGGTCCGCCGGCGTTGTTTACAAGGATGTGGACCGAACCGAACTTCTTGGCGACCGTTCTCACAAGCTTGTCGATTTCCTTAGCGCTGCTTACATCGCACGGGATTGCAAAGAGTTCGCCCCCCGTCTTTGCCGAAATTTCTTTTGCCGCTGCTGTGAGATTTTTTTTATCCCGTGCGCAGAGAACCACGGTGGCTCCCTCCTCGGAGAGGGATTCTGCAACCGCTCTTCCGAGCCCCTGACTCGATGCGGCAACCAAAGCAATTTTGTTCTTTAGTCCTAGATCCATAGTACTCTCCCTTTCGGCGGTTTCTCGGAAAACGTCAGTCGAGCTTCGTCCTGAACCTGAACACACTCGCGACGAGAATAGTGACCCCCATGAACAGCAGCGCACCTGCTTCAAACCATAGGTTTGAAAAACCGACCCCCTTCAAAATGATCGAACGGACAACGACGAGATAGTACCTCATCGGCACACCGAACGAAAGGAGCTGCAAAAACCTCGGCATATTCTCGATCGGGAACGTGAACCCGGAAATGTACATCATCGGCTGGAGCAAAAAGAACTGGGATGTCATCATCGCCTGCTGCTGCGTGTTCGACACCGTGGACACGAACAACCCGAGTCCCAGCGACGTCAACAGAAAGAAAATCGAGAGGCCGAAAAGCAAAGGAACGTTCCCTTTCACCGAGATCCCGAACCCGACCACCATCGCCAGGAGTACGATGCACCAATTGACAAGGCCGATGATCGTGAAGGGTATCAGCTTTCCTAAAATCAATTCCGTCGGCGTGATCGGCGTGACCATGATCTGCTCGAGCGTACCGATCTCCTTTTCCTTCACGACGGCCATCGAGGTCAGGTTCATGGTCGTGATCAGCAGGATCATGACGAGGACGCCGGGGACCATGTAGTTGCGGCTTTTGAGCGAGGGGTTGAACCATGCCCGCGTCTGCGCATTGATGCCGCCGATGCGTTCAGCCCCCGAAACTTCCGCCAGGACGCCGTTCGAATACTGGACCAGAATCTGATTGACGTACCCCAGCGCGATGGCGGTGCTGTTCCCTTCGCTGCCGTCGAGCAAGACCTGAACTTTCGCCGGTTGATGCTGAAGGATGGCATCGCCGAATTTCCGCGGGATGATCAGCGCCATCGTCGTCTTGTTGTCGTCAAGATAGTTCTGGACGGTGCTGTAATCCTCGGTCGAATATTCGATCGTAAAATAGCCGGAATTCGTGAATTTCTCGATCAGATCCCTGCTTGCCTGAGTTTTATCCAGGTCACAGAGAGTGACGGAGATGTTCTTCACGTCCAGCGACGCCGCAAAACCCATGAACACGAGCTGCAGCACCGGCGCCACAAAGACGAGAGGGAGCAGCTTTTTGTCCTTAAAGAGCTGGCCGAATTCTTTTTTCAGTAACGCGACAACCCGTTGCTTGTTCATGCGTTCATCCTAATGTTTTTCTGAAACGTCTGACGCTGACAAACAGCATAAAAGACGTGAA
The DNA here is from genome assembly GCA_035506275.1 of Bacteroidota bacterium. Taxonomy (NCBI): domain Bacteria; kingdom Pseudomonadati; phylum Bacteroidota; species Bacteroidota bacterium. Next base: position 335,578 of record DATJPT010000019.1, on the reverse strand, counting down.
GAGCATGAGATAGACGACCTGATCCCAGAATGCGGCGATGCCGACGCCTTTCAGTATGATCGAACGCAGGATCACCAAGTAGAATTTTGCCGGCGTGATGTTGGTCAGCAATTGCAGCCACCACGGCATGCTGCGGATCGGAAACATAAATCCGGAAAGGATCATCGTCGGCAGCATAGAAAAGAGCGATGCGAGCTGAAATGCAACTTGCTGGCTGTCTGCGATCGTCGAGACATACAATCCGATGCTCAACGCGGCAATGATGAAGAGGAGCGTCGCGCCGAACAGATAGAGATAGCTCCCCTTGACCACGACATCAAAAAGAAAATACGCTGCGACAATGACCAGCGTTGCTGCGACAAGCGAAATGATCGCGTAGGGGATCATCTTCCCCACAACAAGCTCGAACGACGTGATCGGTGAAACGTCGATCTGCTCGATAGTATTGCGCTCTTTTTCCTTCACGATCGAAAGGGACGTCGCGATGACCGCGGTGATTGCAAGGATGAATCCGATGAGCCCCGGAACCAGAAATTTGGCGCTTTTCAACTCGGGATTATACCAGACGCGGGCATCGTACTGAATCGGCACGTAACTTCCCCGCCCCATCTTGGACAGATTGGTGAGCACGATCTTCTGGGAATATTGCAGCGTGACCGCCTGCACATAGGCAAGGATGGTCGACGCCGCATTCGAATCCATTCCATCAACCAGCACCTGGATGTCGGTCGTTTCGTTGGACAGGAGCTTATGGGAAAAATCCGTTGGCACAACGATCGCCGCCCGGATCTTCGCGTCGTCGATCATCCGCATCGCTTCGTCCGTCGAGTTCAGATACTGCACATAGTCGAAATATCCCGATGTTACGAATGCGTTCAGGAAATCGCGGCTCGTCTTGCTGTTCTCCTGATCGATCACGGCCATTCTGATGTGCGAGACGTCGAAGTTCAGCGCATAGCCGTTGAGCAAAAGGAGCAGCGCAGGCACAAGCGTCAGGATGGCAAGGACACGCTTGTCGCGCCTGATCTGACGGAATTCTTTTTTGATAATTGGAATGAGACGACGTATCATGGTGGTCCTTTAGGCCGCTTTCTTCGCTTCCTGGTCAAGCAGATAGATAAACACATCCTCGAGGGACGGTGTGATTCTGTCTATTTTGGTCCAGCCGATGTTTTGCGCCTTCAGGATCTCCTGAATCTGCTGCCGGGCGAACTGTTCGTCGGACACGCTCACATGGAGAAATGTGCCGAACACGGACGTTTCTTCCGCCCAGGGCTCCTTGGCGATGATCGTCATCGCTTCCACAACGTTCTCGCATTGCACTTCAAGGAGCGGCGACTTGATATAATTGTGTTTCAATTCTTTCGGGCTTCCCCCCGCGATAATTTTTCCCGCGTTGATAAAGATGATATCGTTGCAATATTCCGCCTCTTCGAGAAAATGCGTCGTCACGAGGACGGTGATACCTTCGGCCGACAGGTCGTTGATCAATTCCCAGAATTTCCGGCGCATGACCGGATCAACGCCGCTGGTCGGTTCATCGAGAAAAACCGTTTTGGGACGGTGCAGCACCGCGCATCCCAGGGCAAGCCGCTGTTTCCAGCCGCCGGGGAGGGTCCGGGTGATGCTTTTTTCCCTCCCGACCAGGTTCGCCATTTCGAGCACCCATTGGCGGCGGTGCTGGAGGTCGCTGTTCTTCAGGCCGTAGACGCGCCCAAAAAAACTGATATTTTCGTCGACCGTCAGATCGTCATACAACGAAAACTTCTGCGACATGTATCCGATATTCTCTTTCACCCGTTCCGGTTCTCTGTTAATATCGAACCCGCCTACCCGCGCGGTCCCTTCGGTCGATTGAAGGAGCGCACACAGCATTCTGATCGTCGTGGACTTTCCGGCGCCGTTCGCGCCGAGAAAACCGAAGATCTCTCCCTTCTTCACTTCAAAGTTGATGTGGTCGACCGCGTAAAAGTTTCCGAATCGCTTCGTGAGGTTTTCGACCTCGATTGCATTGATCATTGTCTGCTCATTTTTTAGACCGTGTTGGAACGAATTGAGCGCCGCCTTTGAGCGTCTCTGATCATCCCAACGGATTATTTTTCCTGGCCGATCGCTTTCTCAAGTTTGGCCTGCGCGAGCTCGTAGTCGACCAGTGCCTGCGTCAATTGAAGCTTTGCCTGGAGCAGCGCGACTTCGGCATCCAGAAGTTCCGAGTTCGTTGTCAATCCCGCTTTGAATTTCTGCTGTGTCACCCGCAAGTTCTCGTTCGCCTGGTCGACCGTGAGCTGCGAAAGCTGAATATTCTCCTTCGCCTGTTTGAATGAAAGATAGCTCTGGGTGACTTCGAGCGTTACCCCGTCTTTCAAAATCGCGATGGCGTCCTTTGCCTGCCGGTATTGCGCTTGCGCCTCGGCCGTCTGATACACGGTTGTCAGGTTGTTCCAAATATCAAACTGGAGCGTGACGCCGACATCCCATGAATCCTTAAACGCATCCACCGCCGGAAAAATTCTCTGGTTTGGGCGCGCATAATAGTAATCTCCGGTCAAAAAAATCTGCGGCGACCAGCCTGCCTGCGCCCCTGTGACGCCGCTCTCAGCCGCCCGAAGCCTCCAATCCAATCCCTGAAGGTCCGGTCTGTCCGTAAATGCCTCCTCGAGCAGTTTCTGCACGTCCGGGAATTCCCTTGTCGTCGGCGTCAGCGTTGAACCGATCGCGACCTTTGTCGAAAGCGAAATGCCGAGCGTCGAATTGAAGCTGATCATGGCGATCTCAACATTGTTCGCCGCTTCGCTTTGAAGGAGCTTGGCGTTCCCATACTGCACTTTCACTTTCAGGACATCGTTCGTTGTCGACATCCCCTGCTGGTACATGCTCTCAATGTCGTTGAGATGCGATTCAATTTGGGCGACATTCTCATCGCTGACACGCTTGATATCCTTCGCCCGATACAAATTCCAATATGCCGATTTGATATTATAGACAAGAGTCGCTTTGTCGCTTTCGACATCCTTTCGCGAAGCTTCGGCGCTGTACTCAGCGTTGTCGACGCCGCTCTGCAGTTTCCATCCGGTAAAAAGCGGCTGCTGAAGCGTTGCCTTGGTCGAATAATTGTTCAGGATGACAGGAAAGCCTATCGGTGCGGGAAGCACGCCAGGGATCGCAATTTTGAACTCCGGAATATCGCTCAATTTCTGATACGAGGCCTGCGCTTTCAGGGAGGGGTACAGCCCGGCAGCAGTTTCGCTCGCCTTCGCGTCCGCATACTCCTGCTTCATCTGCGATGAATGCAGCTCTTTGCTGTTCTCGAGCCCGATGGCGATGCTTTCTTCGATTGTGAGCACGCGCTCCTGAGCGACCAGAGCCGGCGCCATAAGGCAGATACAAGATATGACCATTGACCGTGCGTTCGTCACGATGCAGCAACCTCGCTTTCTTTTTTTGGCGAATTATCGGATAGCAGCGAAATAAATACGTTCTCAAGGGATGGAGGAATCGTTCTTGTGTCGGTTACAACGATGCCGTGTTCCTTCAAATGCGCAACCACGAAAGGGACATCTCGATCGGCATTGTCGACGACGATGTTCAATCTGTCGCCGAACGCCTGGACTTCTTTCACGGAGGCATATGCCCTTAATAATTTGAAGGAAGCCCGGATCTCGCTGCACACGATCTCCACGATCGTTCCTTTCATAACTTTTTTGACATTCGGAGGCGTATCGGCCACCAGAATTTTCCCCTCGCTCATCAATGCAACGTGAGTGCACCGTTCTGCCTCGTCGAGATACGGTGTCGTCATCACGATCGTGATGCCGGATTTCAATAGATTCGAGAGCACTTTCCAGAAATCTCGGCGAGAGACCGGGTCGACACCCGTCGTCGGCTCATCGAGGAAAATGACCTCGGGAGTGTGAACGAGCGTGCAAGCGAGCGCCAGTTTTTGTTTCATTCCGCCTGAGAGCTTATCGGCAAGGCGCGACCTGAAAGGGGTCAGCCTCGTGAACTCGAGGAGTTCGTCGCGGCGCGGCTTGTAGTCCCTGACGCCATGGATCTCCGCAAAGAATTCGATATTCTCATCGACGGTGAGGTCGCCGTAGAGGCTGAATTTCTGGGAAAGGTAACCGATGCGTTTCCGCACTTCGTCGGGCTGCTTTTTTACATCATACCCGAGAACCGATAATTCCCCTTCCGTCGGAACGATGATGCCGCACAGCATCCGTATCGTTGTCGTTTTTCCCGCGCCATCCGGGCCGACGAGGGCGAACATTTCTCCCTTGCGGACCTCGAGCGTCAGAGCATCGACCGCTTTCAGGTCCCCGAATTTCTTCGAGACGGAATGCAATTCAATCGCATTGGCTGACGCAGTCTTTTCGTTGGTTGAATTCATGATTGTTCGATGACCGGTTATTTCAAGTACGCATCGACCGGCATACCGCCTTTGAGGATCCCGTCTTTGTTGTCGACCTCAAGCTTCACGCCAAACACCAGCTTCGTCCGGTCTTCTTTCGTTTGAACATTCTTCGGCGTGAATTCCGCTATGGGAGAGATATAGATCACTTTCGCCGGAAAATTTCTATCCGGATAGGTATCGATCACAAGGTCTGCCGAGCCGCCCAATTTCACTCTGCCGAGTTCGGTATCGCCGACATAGATCATCAGATTGAGCGTTTCCAGGCGCGAGATCGTTACGATGGTGGTTCCCACGCTCACCAGTTCTCCTACTTCAACCGGTTTATGCGTCACCGTTCCCGACACCGGAGCGATGATGTGCGCGTCGGAGATCTCTTTGCGCAAAAGGTCCGCCGCAGAGATTGCCTGGTTGAGGCGCGCCTTGGCGGCAGCGAGGTCCTCGGGGCGAGCGAAGTGTTTCAACTTCTGAAGGTACTGCTCCGCCGAGGCATTTGCGGCCTGGGCGATCGTATACCGGGATTCGGCATCATCCCTCTCTTTCTGAGTGACGCTCTTTGTCGCATAGAGCGCTTTAATCCGCTCGTAATCATCCTTGGCGGTCTTGTAGGATGACGCTGTCTGGCGAAGCGCCTGCTCGGCCTGACGCAGGTCCTCCGATCGCGCTCCGTTCACAAGAAGCCGATATTCGGCGTCTGCCAGATCGACTCCGGCTTTTGCCTGCTGCAGCGCAATGTCGTTCGTTGCATGATCAAGAATCGCAAGAGTATCTCCGGCTTTGACGATGCTCCCTTCATCGACGAAAAGCGACTGCACCTGTCCGGCTACTTTTGCGCTCACATTCACTTCGACAGCTTCTAGTGTCCCGCTTGCTTCAATGGCCCCGGCATGCTTATCGCTGCATCCGGCAAGCGTCAGGAAGGCCGCGGCGGCAATTCCAAAAAGAACGAATCGTTTCATAATAACCTTTTGAAAATTATAAGTTGGTAAGAGGTGTATCAAAGACATGGAAATCTTTTCTCGCATCGTCCGTCAGGGCCCCTTCAAAGATGGTCCTGAAAATACTTTTGAACGCGTCTTCCGCAGAGAAGGAATTTTGCGAAAGAACTTCTGGATTGAGAATTCCCTGAACACAGTTGATGATCATGAGCGTAAGGATCTGCTCATTGATATACGGCCGGAAGACGTTTTCTTCCCGGGCATGGGCCATCATTTTCCCGATCTTATTAAAGATCTGGTCCTTGCGGAATGTTTCGATCTGGTTCCAGAGCTCCGGCGTGAATTTCTGCATGTCGAGCATAGCCCCCCTGCTCAAACGTGACATTTGCTTTCCGATAATCATCATCACCCGCGCCAATTTCTCCGCAAACGGATCGTTTGATGCAGTGATAGTTTCAATCTCGCGGGAGATCTTTCGCAGGTTCTCTTCAACACCAGCCCGGAGCAGATCCTCTTTATCTTCAAAATATTTATAGAGGGTCTTCTTGCTCATCCCGAGCTCGGCGGCGATTTCATCGAGGGTTACTTTGCTGAACCCCTCATGCAAGAAATGCTCCCGAGCGTAAGAGATGATTCGGTCGCGTATTTCAGTCTCTGTGTTCATTCGGCCTCCATGAGCACTACGGAAACTTTTAACGTTTTATTGGTTTCCGGAGTTCCAAAAAATAATCCATCATTAATGACGGATTGTAGCAAATTTTATTGCAAAAATACTGAAGAAACTATTATCGTTTCTATAGTTTCCAAGATAATAAAAATGGAAGAATATGTCAAGTTCCATTTCCAGAATTCTTGGGGAGGCGAACGAAGCGAACAGGAGGGGTTTTCCCTTGAAATGCTGCCGAATATTTCAGGTTAAGGGGACTAGTAACTCTCTTCTTTTGATGGAAACTTCATCCCCTTCACGTCTTTGATGTAATTTTGAAAAGCCCCTCGCATCGTCTCCGTAAGTTTGGCATATGTGCGGACAAAGCGGGGATGAAACTGTTCATTCATTCCGAGCATGTCGTTCGTCACAAGAACCTGTCCGTCGCACTGCGCCCCCGCTCCGATGCCGATCGTTGCGCACGATACGCTCTTCGTGACTTTCGCAGCGAGCGGCGTGGGGATCTTTTCCAGGACAATACCAAAGACTCCGACACGGTCGAGCACTTTCGCATCTTCCACAAGTTCTCTCGCCTCTTTCGTCTCCTTCGCACGAACCTCATAGGTCCCGAATTTATAGATCGATTGCGGGGTCAATCCAAGGTGTCCCATGACGGGGATTCCGATGTCGACCAGTTGTTTCACGAGCGGCTCGATTCTTTTTCCCCCTTCCATCTTCACGGCCTCGGCCCCCGATTCCTTCAAAAGACGCCCGCAGTTGCGCACCGCTTCTTCAGTGTCAACCTGGAACGACATGAACGGCATGTCTGCGACGAGCATCGCGCGCTTCACTCCTCTGCGAACGACCTTCGTGTGATAAATGATCTCCTCGAGCGTGACCGGGAGCGTCGTTTCCAAACCCTGAAAGACGTTTCCCACAGAATCCCCGACGAGAATGATATCGACGCCAGCCTCATCCAGAAGCTTCGCCGTCGTGTAATCGTACGCGGTCAGCATCGCGACCTTCTCACCCGTCTTTTTCATGCTGAGAATCACTTTTGTCGTGATGCGCTTGTATTCACTCGGATGAGAACTCATCGCAGTATCCTTTTCACGAAGTATTAGTTGGATGGCAACAATGCTGTTGCGTGTGAGGCCATCAGGTCGTCGAACTCGTTTTCGGTAAATGTCACGTTCCATTCACGCTCGAACCCCTCTTTCAGCGCGGCTGCGGCTTCATCGAACGAAACGGCTCTCCCGAGCGCTGCTCCCAGGTCCGTCGTCTTTCTTTCCAACTCTTCACGAAGCGCAGTCCGATTCTTTTCGTCTTCAAGACGCATAAATTCAGGAAGGCGTTTATGCATGGGTCCAAGCAAAACGGAACCATGCTGCAGAATGACTTCCTCTCCTTCCAGAGTTGAATACCGTCTCTGAGCGCTGCCGACAAGTTTCCTGCCATGGTGTTGGATCTCGTATTGCGTTGAACTCGCAAAGCAGGGAATCGACCCCTGGCTTTTGTATAATCGGTTCAGGTCCGGTCTTGCGTGCGCATATTCGACGTCCGCACCGAGCAGGCGAAGGCCGCACAGGAGCGCCCGGCTGATCTCGCAGTATGATTCGTTGATATTCTTGCCGCGCGCAGACATGGTGATGCTGTACGTCAACTCTTCGGCGTGAAAGATCGCCCGTCCGCCGGTCGGCCGACGGACAACATCGATTCCGCGTGAAGCGCACAGCGCTTCATCGAAATCGGAGCACCGCTGATTGTACCCGAGCGAGATGGCATGCGGCATCCATCCGTAGACTCTCAGTGTTGGAAATCCTTCTCGGGCAACCAGGCGCTGAGCGAGCGTTTCGTCCAATCGCATGTTGTATACGCCGGAGTGAAATCCCGAATTCAGAAATCGCCAAAGGCCATCTGCCATGCCATCGCCGGATGTATTATTCATGTCTCGAACGGATGATGATGCCCCGTTTGCTCTGTTCGATGAACGACAGCAGATGCTGGATCTCCGCGGTTATTGAAAGCTCCTGCCGGATTCTCTGAACGCCCTGCGTCACATTAAGGTTGGAAAAGTAAAGGATATGGTAGGCCTTCTGGAGCGCGTCGAGTGCTTCACGAGAAAAACCGCGCCGGCGGAGCCCCACGATGTTCAATCCTTCGTACGTCAACGGCGAACCGCCTGCGAGAATGTACGGCGGCACATCCTTCGGCACGCGGTAGTGGCCTCCCACCATGGCATGCCGTCCGATCGACGTGAATTGATGAACTGCGGTCAGCCCCCCCACTATCGCCCAATCTTCTATTGTGACATGCCCCCCCATCTGCACAGAATTGGCGAGGATGACATTACTGCCGATCCTGCAATCATGGGCAACGTGAACGTACGCCATCAGCAGACAATTGCTGCCCACCGTCGACTTCATGTGCTCCGCGGTTCCGCGGTTGAGTGTGCAAAACTCGCGGACGGTCGTCGAATCGCCAATTTCAAATGTTGTTTTCTCGTCCTTGAATTTCAGATCCTGCGGAAGTGTGGCAACGACAGCCCCTTTGTGTATTCTGCAGTTGTTCCCGATGCGTGTTCCATCCGCACAATACACATGCGGACCGATCTGCGTTCCGGCGCCAATAATAACGTCAGCATCGATAACAGTGTATGGACCGACGGAGACATTTTCACCGAGCTGGGCCTTCGGGTGAATAACCGCGGTAGGATGAATTTCGGTGCTCATAGATAAATCTATTTCAAAGATTGGATTACATTGCGCCGGGACGGTCCACGATCGAAGCCATCATCTCCGCTTCTGCGACGAGCGTACCATCGACATAGGCCTTCCCCATGACCTGGCAGACTCTCGGCTTGCGGTACATCATGGTTACTTCGTAGATCAATTGGTCTCCGGGAACGACGGGCTTGCGGAATTTGGCGTTGTTGATCGCCATGAACATGACCAGCTTCCCCTCCTGGCGGTCGGAGCCGTCAAGCAGCAGAATGCCTCCGGTCTGGGCCAGCCCCTCGAGAATCAGCACACCGGGCATCACCGGCGCTCCGGGAAAATGTCCCTGGAAAAAATGCTCGCCGAACGTCACATTTTTCACCCCGACAATTTTTTCGTTGAGCTGGAAATCGATGATCTTATCGACAAGCAGAAACGGATACCGATGGGGAAGGATCCTTTGCAACGCATTGACGTCGAACAACACTCCCTCTGTCTTCACGTACTGATATTTCTTGATGATCTTCTTCTGCTGGTAGAGCTTCCTGACCTTCTTTGCAAATTCGACGTTGCTCGCATGACCCGGTCGGGCGGCAAGGATTTGCGCCTTGAGCGGGGCTCCGATCAGGGCGAGGTCGCCGATCAGATCAAGGAGCTTATGCCGGGCCGGCTCGTTTTTGAAATGAAGTTTTTTGTTGTTCACCGCGCCGGTACTTCCAAGAATGACGGAATCCTTGACCCCGAGCTTTGCGGCCAGTTCCTTCAACTCTTTCGTGGAGAGCTCGCGGTCGACGATGACGATCGCGTTGTCGAGATTTCCCCCTTTAATCAGACCGGCATCGCGCAGCTGTTCGACTTCGTGGAGAAAACAAAACGTCCGGCACATAGAAAACTCGGGGATAAACTCCTTCTCAAGGTCGAATAAGCCGGTGTGCTGGCTGCCGAGTGCGGGATTGTTGTAGTCGACAAGCACGGTCACGCGAAAATCATCGGTCGGCAGGGCGACGATCTCGACCCCCTTGTTCTCATTCTTATAGCTGATGGTTTGATCGATGACGAGATAATCCTTCGGGGCTTCCTGCGATTCAAATCCTGCATCGAGCAGCGCGTCGACATACGGCTTGGCGCTCCCGTCGCCGATCGGGGGCTCGATGCCTTCCAGGTCGATCACAATGTTGTCGATCTGGAGGCCGGCAATGGCCGCGAGAACATGTTCGACCGTATGCACTTTGGCTTCGCCGATACCGATCGTCGTTCCGCGTGAGACGTCGATGACATGGTCGACATCCGCCGGGACCTCGGGCTTTCCCCCAAGATCGGCCCGCCTGAAACGAATGCCGAAATTCTCCGGCGCCGGTTTGAACGTCATCGTACACTCCGTGCCTGTGTGCAGACCGACCCCCGACATCGTGACCGGTTTCTTGATCGTTCGCTGCTGAACTAACATCCATCCTCCAAATTAGTACAACCTTGCCCGCAGATGCTGCGGGGTGCTTACTTTTGCCCCGCAAGTATCTTCAATTGCTCTTCAAGGACCTTGATCCGATTTTCCATCTCTCGAATCGTGAACAGTAATTCAGGCAATTGACGGAGCGCCCCTTCAATCCGCCGCGCCCTCCCAACTTCCTTTGCGGGATACCCGAACAATGATTCTCCCTCCTTTGTGACCGATTTTGAAACACCGGCGTGTCCGGCGATGCTTACTTTGTCTGCGACCGTAATGTGTCCTGTGACCGCCGCGTTTCCCCCGATCATGACGTTGTTGCCGATCTTGGTGCTCCCGGCGACCCCTGCGTTCGCCGCGATCACCGTATTTTCTCCCACCGTGACGTTGTGGGCGATCTGGACAAGATTATCCAGCTTCGTCCCCCTTTTGATCCTCGTTTCGCCCATGGTCGCCCGGTCAACGCAAGTGTTGGCGCCAATCTCCACATCGTCTTCAAGGACGACGATGCCCAGCTGAGGGATCTTCTGATACGTTCCGTCCTTCCTGGGAGCGAACCCGAACCCGTCCCCGCCGATAACGACGCCGGGCTGGAGAATGACGCGATTGCCGATGACGCACGATTCGCGCACCGAGACGTTGGAATAGAACAGGCAGTCATCGCCGGTGCGGACGTCATCTCCCAGGACAGTTCCCGGAAGAATTGTCGAATTGTTCCCCACCTTGCAGCGCCGTCCGATGACGACGTGGGCGCCGATCGAACAGTTGGACCCGATGTTCGCCGAAGGATCGATTACGGCAGTCGGATGGATCCCCGGCGGAATGAGGGCAGGAGGCGGAGAGAATCTCTGAATTGCGACAACGAAGGAGGCGTACGCATCATTGACTTGAATAACCGAAGGCGGAAGCTTCTTGCTGGCAGAAAGATCAAGCGTACGGTTGACAATGACCGCGGAGGCGGACGTCAGTCCGAGGAATTTTTCGTATTTTGGGTTTGACAGGAAGGTCAGGTCGCCGGCCTTGGCCTCCTCGATTTTCGCGATACCAGCGATCTCGAGCGACGCATCGCCGACAACATCTCCATCAAGAAATGAGGCGATCTCGCGAACTGTCATGTTGATGCGTTCGGTTGTTTAGGCACGGTTATTTCTGCTGCAGCTTGGCGAGTACTTTTGCCGTCAGATCGTTCTTTTCGTTGGAGTACATCAGAAGCGTCGTGCTGCTTTTATCGAACACGTAGTCGTATCCCCCTTCGTCGGCTACGTCTTTGACGGCCTTGAAGAGTTTATCCTGCACGGGCTTCATCAGCTCGTTCTGCTTGGTGAACAATTCGCCGTTCGCCCCGAATTTGGCCGTGCGAAAATCGACCATCTTCTTTTCGAGGTCCTGGAGTTCCTTCTCGACCTCTGCCCGTCTCTTGTCGGACATGATCAGTTTCTTCTTGTCATAATCTTCAAACCTGTGCTGAAGGTCTGTCTGCATTCTCGTCAGCTCGGCCTGCCAATCGGTCGAGATCGCGTCCAATTGTTTCTGAGCGTCCTGCGCCTCCGTCAACTGCTGCATGATCGCTTCCGAATTGATATACCCGATCTTCATCTGGGAATACGTCGGGGCCGCGAACACACATACGAAAAATGCGGCGCTAAAAAATTTCTTCATGGCTCACCTCTTCCTTGGAAGTTCGGTGTTACTTGTCGCCTCGTTTAAGGCGGTCGATCACTTTGTACGTGTAATCGGCGTTGGGCTCTCCGTACAGCAGCACGACATCGCCGGCTTTGTCAAAAACGAACGCCAGCTTGTTCTCGGTGGCAATCTGTTTGATGGCCGCAAAGATCCTTTCTTTGATCGGCGCCATTAAGCGTTCCTGCTGGATGGCCAGCTCTCCCTGCTGCCCGAACTTCTGGGCCTTGTAATCATTCATCTTCTGTTCTTCGTCGATCAGCTTCTTCTGCTCTGCCTGCTTCGTCTGATCGTTGTAAAGCCCCTGCTTCCTCTGATAATCCTCGTATTTTTCCTGGAGATCTTTCGACATCCTGTCCAATTCCCCCTGCCAGATCTTCACGATGCCGGCGAGCGAATCTTTCGCCTCCTTGGCGGAAGGAAGCTCATCCAGGATTTTTTGTGAGTTCACATAGCCGATTTTTTGCTGGGCGCCGCCGACGGAGACGGCAAGCATGAGGAAAAGAACAAGAGCCGCCAGGGCCCTTCCCGTGTTCGTTGTAGAAGCTTTCACTGTACCCTCGTTATAGTTTTCATGAAAAAATTTCACTGCGCCGGCCGCCATTTGTCCGCCGGAGAGTGGATGATACTGCGTGTGAATTAAAATCCTTTCCCGAATTGAAAATGGAAATGCCACCCGGACGGGCTTCCCGTTTTCGTCGGATCATCAAAACCGTAGCCATAGTCGAATCCGAGCAACCCGATCGGATTGATCATGATGCGGGCACCGACACCCGCAGAACGGTTGAGGTTGAACAGCTCTGTCGATTTCACATCGCTCCAGACGTTTCCCGCTTCCGCAAAGGAGAGGAGATAGATCGGGATCGGGTTCAGCGAGACGTTGAAGCGCAGCTCCGCCGTGTGCTTTTCCATCACCAGGCCGCTCAACACCTGGTTCAGCGAATTCAACGGTCCGATGCCCCGGTCGCCGTACCCTCGCAACGGAGTGACGTTGATCTGGCCCAGTCCGGTTCCACCCATCGAAAAGTATTCGATATAGGGAATATCGTTCGCCGCAACGGTCCTTTGGAGCGTGAGAATCTCTCCGTAGAGATTGCCGAGATACAACGCGAGGCGAGAATTATTCATGATGGGGGTGTACCAATCCACGCTCAGAATATGCTTTGTATAGCGGGCGGTTCCCGGAAGGAAGGGGGGTCCGGAGAGCTCGGTCGACAGCGAAACGTTGCTCCCGTGGGACGGGAACAGCGGGTTGTCGATGCTGTTCCTCGTGAGAATCTGAGTGATGCTGTATTGGTCGATGACTCCCGGGGGACCGTAGTAGTCGCTTTGGCTGAGGTTGTCGATCCGCTGCACTCTGAAGATCCAATCCCCTCTTGTGTAATCGTCGGGCCATCGGAATTGGCGTCCGAGAGAGACCGTGCCGCCCCGCTGGTCGACGGAGTAAATGTAATTCTGACGTGTGTCGAACAAGCTGAAACCGAACGACGTCCGGCTGCCGAAAAGCCACGGTTCGCGGAACGAAATCGAAAATGTTCTGTAGGTCGTCCCCTCGCCGAATTGCCAGTCGAAGCTCAGGATCTGTCCTCCGCCCCCCGAAAAAGGCTCCGACAATTCGAAATTATTGAACGTCAGCCCGAGCGCCCCCGTAAAGCCGAATGCTCCGCTGTATCCGACGGACATGTTAAATGTATCGCTCGACTTCTCTTCGACGTCGTAAATGACGTCCACCGTTTTGTCGTCAACGATGCGCGTATCAGGCTTGATCTTGTCGGGGTTGAAATAATTGAGCACCGAAAGCTGACGCACGCTCCGCATGATCGCTGCACGGCTGAAGAAGTCGCCCGGCCTGGAATATAATTCGCGCCGGATCACCTTCTCTTTTGTTTTTGTGTTCCCATGGATCTCGACAGTCCCGACACGAAATTGATTCCGCTCGCGGATGTGTATGATAATATCCATGCTGTCCGGAGCCACCTTCACTTCTTCCGGGTCGATCGACATCGTCAAGTAACCGTTGTCGAGATACAGCGAGGCTACGTCCGTCTGTTCCTCATTTTGCTTGAGGTTGCGGTCGAATTTCTCCATGTTATAGACATCGCCGCTCTTGATGCCGAGCCGCTCGTTCAGAATATCCGTTTTGAAAACTGTATTTCCTTCCCACGTGATCTTGCGGATCTTGTACTGGGGTCCCTCCGACATGAACAAGCGGATGATCATGTGGTCTTTCTTTCCGGTGTACGAAATGGAATCGGCAAGGATCTCGGCATCGCGGTATCCGTTCTTATGGTAGAAATCAATGATCTTTTTCTTATCGTCCGCGTACTTCTTCTTGTCGAATTTGGAACCGCGCCAGAACTTCCACCAGATCTGTTCATGGGTGTCGTCCATTTCCCCCCTCAGGTCATCCGCGTCGAATGCCTTGTTGCCGTAGAACTGAATCTCCTTGATATGAACCTCGGACCCCTCGTCGATGGTCAGCTTCAGGATCACCTTGCCGCGCGCGGTACTGTCCGTGCTTTCGACCGTCTCTGTTTTGATCGTCGCCTGCAGGTACCCGTCGTCTTCATAAGCTTTTTTGATCGTCTTAACGATGCGGCTGATCTCTTCCGGTGTCAGGATTTGTCCTTTGAGCAGGTTGACCTTTTTGAGAATGTCGTCCTCGCTCAGATCGTCTTCTCCAGAGACAACGACCTTGTCAAGCCGCGGGTGCTCTTTCACTTTGATCAGAAGATACACGCCCGTGCCGATCGTGTTCTCGATATCGATTTCGACATCGGAAAAGATCCTCAGCGCCCACAGCCGCGTAATCGCCGTACGGGTCTGTTCGCCCGGAACCGTGATCTCGTCTCCAAGCTTCAATCCGGAATTGGCAATAATAGCCGACGTCTCCGCCGATTTATTTCCTTCAACAGAGATTCCGAGGATTTTGTATTGTTGAATTTGCGGCCGTGCCGATTGCGAGATCAGAAGTGAGCATTCAAACAGCGTGAGAGTCAACAAAACAAAACATCTGGTGAGCGCAACGCTCTTCACATTAATTACCTGTAACGCTTTTAAGAAACTTTTCAACATATGTCGCCGCCGCATCTTTTCGTTTGGATTTCAGCTGTTCACTCACCATGCCGTAACGGCGTTCCCGACCCTGGAATGATGCGATGGCTTCGTAGAGCGAACGCCGCCTGAATTCCGGCCAGCACAGGTCGGTGATGTACATCTCCGAATACGCAAGCTGCCACAGGAGAAAATTGCTGATGCGGAGCTCGCCGCTGGTGCGGATCAGCAGATCGGGGTCGGGGATGTCCTTTGTTGATAGAAATTGCGAAATGAGTGCGTCGTTGACGTGGTCGGGCTTTATCTTGCCGTGGGAGGCGGCATCGGCAATTTTCTTGACGGCATTGGTGATATCCCAGCGTCCGCTGTAGCTCAATGCAAGCACTAACGTTAGACCCGTATTGTGCTTCATAAGTTCCATGGCATCGAGCAGTTCGTCCTGGACGTCATGGGGCAGGGCGGAGATATCGCCGATGCTTTTGAGGTGGACGTTGTTGTTGTGAAGCCGGTCGCGCTCGTCCCGCAGCGCTTTCAGCAAAAGCCGCATCAGCATCGAGACTTCGTCTTTCGGGCGCTTCCAGTTCTCGGTCGAAAAAGCGTAAAGCGTCAGGTATTTTACACCTAATTGGCCGCAGACTTCGACGATATCCCGGACGGAATTCACCCCTTCATGATGCCCCGCAACCCGTGGAAGTGACCTTTTCTGGGCCCATCGGCCGTTCCCATCCATAATGATAGCAACGTGCTGCGGAACTTCTCCGCTATGGCGCAATTGTTCCTGCAATTTTTTATCCTGACCAGTCGCATGAACCGGGCCTTTATTCACCCTCAACTCCTCAAATTTTAGCGGAAAATCGTGGCAACACTAGAGAATAAGGTAACCTTTTATCGAAAAAAAGTCAATCAGAAAAGGGGGGGATTCGCGGCCGACAATAGCTTATTCCGAATAAATTTCCGCCCGAAGGCAAAATTGATTTCTCTTAAAAACTCCTTATCTTTATTCATAAAGCAACGTTGGAAATAACCTCCATTCGTTAACGCCTCAGCATCAAGCAATTCCATTATTGTGTTAAAATCGCATAAGTACTCTCCCGTCGTCGTGATCGGCGGCGGGGCTGCAGGAATGATCGCGGCATGGCGGGCCGGCGCACTCGGTGCGGCAGTGACTCTCCTGGAAAAAAATTCACGGCTCGGTATTAAACTTCTCATCTCGGGAGGGGGAAAATGCAACATCACCCATGGCGGGGAGATCGAAAGCGTGTGCGGTCAATTCAGAAGAAATGAATCGATATTTTTGAAACATTCGATGCACCGATTTACCAATCATGATATTCTCTCACGATTAAGACAGTTTGGCGTCGAAACGTACGAGCGGGAAAATGGCCGGGTATTTCCGACGAGCGGCAAAGCAGGGGATGTCGTTCATGCATTGCGACGAATGATGGAAAAAGAGGGGGTTGAAATTCAACTTTCTCATCCGGTGGAAGAAATTCTTTGCGACAGCGTCGGCATTTCCGGCATTAAGACCGCCGCCGGCTTCCATCAGGCACGCCAGGTGGTGCTCGCTACGGGCGGCGCCTCCTACCCGAAAACAGGGACCACCGGCGAAGGCTTTCGCTGGCTGAAAGATCTCGGCCACACGATCGTTCCGCTCAGCCCGGCGCTTGCTCCGATCCTCCTCGATCCAAAGCCGCCGGCGGCGTGGCAAGGCGTATCGATGCGGGATTCGATCCTTAAGGCAAAAATATCCGGCAAACCCGTCGCATCAGCGCGTGGCGATCTTCTTTTTACTCATGAGGGAATCTCAGGTCCGACGGCATTGGAGATCAGCCGCGAGGTTTTTGGGGCGTCGAAGGGGGGCACCATAGCGGACGTTTTTGTGGATGCAGCTCCGGATAAGGACGAAGGCGAGCTTGAAAATACAGTCCTTTCCGAGATTACGGCCAACGGAGCAAGAAGCGTGGAAACGCTCGTTGAATTATTTGTCCCTCAACGGCTGGCCCCTTTCATTGTAATTTCCATCGGAGTTGATCCGGGGAAAAAATGTCATCAATTGAAAAAGGAGGAGCGGGCGTCGGTCGTTCGGGCGTTGAAAAGCTGGCACATCGGCAGGGTGAAGGAAATCCCGATCGAACGGGGGGAAGTGACCGCCGGAGGAGTTGCTCTTCACGAAGTCGACTCGAAAACAATGAGGTCGCGAATACTCAAGGGACTGTATATTTGCGGTGAAGCACTTGACGTGGCGGGACCGATCGGCGGATACAATTTGCAGGCAGCGTTCTCAACCGGCTATGTCGCCGGAGAAACGGCCGCCGAAGATTGGCGAATGAACGCCTCTTCCGGAGAAAGTACCGGTAGCTCCCCGGTTACCTGACATGCCGCTTGGCGCATCGTATCATCGCCGCAAGACATTGTTCGACATCTTCCTCGGTCGTTGCCCACGACGACACGCTGATTCTCATCGCCGTATGCCCCTGCCAGACAGTTCCGCCGCACCAGCACGTTCCGTCCGCTTGAATTTCCGCAATCACTTTCTGCGTCGCTACCGCGTCGCCGAATGATACAAGAACCTGATTGATAACGACATCATTCAAGACCTGAAAACCTGCGGCAGTCAACCCTTCCGCAAACCGTTCGGCGTGACGGCATGTCCGTTCGATCAACTCCACGAGCCCCGTCCGTCCGAGTGAAATCAACGAAGACCAGACTTCCACTCCCCTGGCACGCCGTGACAATTCCGGGACATAATCGGATGGGTTTCGAAACTCAGATTCCGTCGGCAGATACTCTGCGGTGATCGCCATCGCCGCGCGGAGCGCTTCCCGGTCTCGGACAAATGCAAGACCGGAATCCAGCGGAACGTTCAGCCATTTATGAGCGTCGGTCGCCCACGAATCTGCATTCGTCATTCCCTCCGTTAAGTATTTGCGTCCAGGCGCCGCGGCGGCCCACAATCCAAATGCCCCATCGACATGAACCCAGGCACCCGCATCGTGACCGCGGGCGCAAATCTCATCGAACGGATCGAATGACCCGGTGTTGACGTTCCCCGCCTGAGCGCAAACGATCGCAGGTCCCTTGAGGCGCGGCATCGCCTTCGCCAGCATTCTTCCTTGAGGGTCCGCCGGCACTCGGTGAACCCGCGCGCGCCCGAGTCCTAATAGTCCCAATGATTTTATCAGCGACGGATGGACTTCATCGCCGACGACAATGGTCATGGGCGGAGAGCCGTTCAAGCCGTCGGCCTCGACATTCCAGCCTGCGCGTTCAAGGACCGCATGACGCGCCGCAGCGAGCGCCGTAAAGTTCGCAAGCGTCCCTCCTGTGACAAAGGCCCCTCCGCACGACGAAGGCAATCCGAAAAGAGCGACAAGCCATTGAAGGGCAACCCGCTCAAGATGGGCCGTTGCCGGCGTCACTTGATAGAGAGCGCTGTTTTGGTTCCACGCGGCTGCCATCCACGTCGCGGCGAGCGGAGCCGGAAGCGCCCCGCCGATCACAAAACCGAAAAATCTCCGTCCGGCCATCCCCATCGTTGCGGGCGAGACGTACTCATCGAGCATGCGCAGAATTGCATCCGGTTGAGCCGGCGTTTCAGGGAATGGTATATCCAATTCCTGCAGCCGCCGAACAGCGTCAGGATCGGGCCTCACTCCCCTTCTTTCCAGACCTTCGAGATATTTGATTGCCCGCTCGGCTGCGGAACGAAGTACATCGTTCATTTTTTCACGGTATTTTTTTGGGGGGATTTATTAAGAAACATAATCAAGGAACACAAAACCGTCATGCTTCTCTTCATTGACAAGTGTGAAGCGAGTTCCAACGAGATGTTCGTAGGGGGGAAAAAACGTGTCGCCGTCGATGTCGTTGTCAACAAACGTTAAACAGAGCCCGTTTGCCCGGCCGAGAAGCTGGTCGAAAATTTTTCCTCCGCCGATGACGAACACTTTTTCCTGATCGCGAAGTGCGGCGAGCGCCGTTTCCAGCGAGGAATACGTTTCGACGCCGGGAATGCTCTTCGAAGCCAGCACCACATTGCGCCGGTCGGGGAGCGGCTTCCCCAGCGACTTATATGTTTTTCTTCCCATCAGAACCGTATGTCCGACGGTGAGCCTCTTGAAGCGCTTTAGATCTTCGGAGATATGCCAGGGAAGTTTGCCATCCTTGCCGATGACACGTTTTCGATTGAGGGCGGCAATGATGATGAGGTTCATCGGAGAGGAGTCAATGAAGGCTTTTTCTGCTGCGAGCAGGATGATGAAATAGTCCAAACAGCTTGCCACGAAGACACGACGTCACCAAAAAATCAAAAAGTGTTTTTCAGCAACCTGTTAGACCGCTACTTCGAACTTGATCGGTTCATCGCATTCGTACCCAATGAGCGCGAAGTCTTCATACTGCAATTGGTCGAGCGGCTTTTTTGCGATGACGAGTTTAGGGCGCGGCTTCGGCGTCCGTTTCAACTGTTCTTTCAGCCCGTCGATGTGATTGACATAGATATGGGCATCGACGATGGTGTGGCTGAAATACCCGGCGTCAAGCCCCACCTCCTGCGCGATCGCCTGCGTCAACAGAGAATACGCGGCGATGTTGAACGGAATGCCGAGTGCAATGTCGCCGGAACGCTGAGTAAGGTGGCAGTTCAGTTTGTTCTCCTGTACGTTGAAGACGAATGAATAGTGGCACGGCGGCAATTTGCTGTGAAGAGCATTGCCAGGCTCCCACGCACTGATCACCATTCTCCGCGATGTCGGGTTCGTCTTCAGCAAATGGATCACTTCGGCGATCTGGTCGATCTCTTTCACTTCGTATTTGCCCGTGGCAGGGTCGATCTGTGCGCTCGGGAACCGCCTCCAGTAACGGCCGTATGCCGTTTCGAGATTGCCGTTCTCATCCGCCCATGCATCCCAGATCTTCGTCTGCTTACGCAGGTTCCGGATGTGATCTTCGCCCGAGAGATACCAGAGGACCTCGTAAAAAAGGGACTTCGTCTGCATTCGCTTCGTCGTGAGCAGCGGATACCCTTCGCTCAGATCGATCGTGTAATGCTCTGCAAAACACGAAAGCGTATCGACGCCCGTTCGATTCTTTTTCAAGACGCCTTTTGCCAAAACGCGGTCAACAAGGTCCAGGTATTCTCTCATCGATTCTCCATGGTGGAACTTCAGGCTGGTAATGCACAATCATAAATACTTTCACGCTGAAAATCAAGCGAGGCGCACCAAAACGGGTTCACGACCCTCCCCTTCCTCCATTTGCCCTTTCGACCTTTTTCCACTATCTTTTTCATTGACAGAAAATCCTGTCTCTCCCCAAGCATAAGATCCCGAAACATGGGATCTGACGTGTTGAAAGATCTATCCTTCTGAAAGAGCGTTGTCTCCATGCCTGAGAATGAACAACTCATTCGATCACTGCAAACAAGCTGGAAGAAAGAAAAGTCCGGTGCGGAAACGTACCGAGAGCTTGCAGCAAGAGAACCGGATGAGAAGCAGAAAAACATCCTTCTCAAGCTCGCCGACGCCGAGGATGCGCACGCAAAAAAATGGGAGGCCCGGTTGAAGGAACTCGGCGGAGCCGTTCCCGAACAAGTTGATTCGGCGTTTGAAAAAATACGCCGCTGGCTTCTGGTACGGAGCGGCACGGCAAACGCCGTCCAGCGGCTTGAAGAGCAGGAGGACCGCGACACGGAACGTTATGAAGCAGAGGCGGCGATCGCGAACAGTCCGGCGGACCGCACGGCGATGGGCGAGATCAAGAAGGAAGAGAAAGTCCACTCAAAAATTCTTCATTCGATGGCGGAGGAAGATCAGCCGCAGGCAAAACTCGAAGCCATTTTCAAAAAAGAAAAATGGCACGCCGGACATTCAGGCGGGTGGATCGGACAGGCGGTCTACGGCGCCAATGACGGACTCGGCGCCGTCTTCGGCATTGTCACCGGGATGGCGGGTTATACCGGCGGAAGCCATGTCGTCTGGGTAGCGGGGGTTGCGGGAACGCTTGCAAGCGCTTTGTCGATGGGATCGGGGGCCTATCTTGCTCGGAAGTCGGAGCGCGAGGTCTACGAAGCCGAACTGGATCGCGAACGAAAAGAGATCGAACTGAACCCCGAAGAAGAAAAGCAGGAGCTGGAATTATTTTATCAGCTGAAAGGGTTCACGCCGGAAGAAGCAAAGATGATGGCGGACCGGCTCACTCAAAATCCGGAACAGTTCTTAAAAACGCTGGCTCATGAAGAGCTTGGACTTTCTGCGTCAAGCTTTCCCAATCCCCTGAAGGAAGCGATCTCGGCGACGGCGGCAACGGCAGCCGGCGGAATCATTCCCGTCGTCCCCTTCATCTTCTTGTTCGGAACGCCCGCCATTATTCTCAGCCTTCTTATCAGCACATTGGCACACTTTACGGTGGGAGTGCTCAAAACAATTGTCACGGGACGAAGCTGGTGGCGAAGCGGGTTGGAAATGACGTTGGTCGGTCTGATGACCGCCGCGATCGCATATGGCGTCGGCGTTCTGCTCAGTCCTGAGGGTCATGTCATACCTTAAAAGGAACATGATGATCTTTACTCAAGAACCAGTGCATTTTTTCCCCAATAGATCTGCATGAATCGTGCGCATCAAGCAGTGATCGTCGACGCGGTTCGCACTCCTATCGGAAAATATGGGGGCGTACTCAAGGACATTCGCGTCGATGATCTGAGCGCCATGATCCTCCGGGCCCTTGTCGACCGGTCCCGCTTTGACCCTCTTTCCATCGAGGACGTTTTTTGGGGATGTGCAAACCAGGCGGGAGAAGATAATAGAAACCTCGCTCGGATGGCGTTGCTGCTTGCCGGACTCCCCCGATCGGTTCCGGGGACGACGATCAACCGACTCTGCGGTTCATCGCTCGAAGCAATCATCCAGGGGGCGCGGGCGATTTGGTCCGGTGAGAATGAAATTGTACTTGCAGGAGGGGCCGAAAGCATGACCCGGGCCCCCTATGCCGTTCCGAAGAATGTCTCGAACGGTCCGATGTATGGAAATTTGACGGCATACGATACGGCTCTCGGCTGGCGATTTCCCAACCCCAAAATGGAAAAAATGTTTCCGCTGGAAACCATGGGCGAGACCGCCGAAAACGTCGCGGAAAAATACTCCGTCAGCAGAGACGACCAGGACCGATTTGCCCTTCAGAGCCACACGAGAGCAACGGCTGCCAGAACGAGGTTCTCGACCGAGATCCTTCCGGTCGAAGTGGAAACCAAGAAGGAGCGCCATGTCGTCTCCGTCGATGAAGGACCTCGAGAAGACACGTCGATGGAAAAACTTTTAAAACTGAAACCTGCCTTCAGAGAGAACGGTACCGTCACTGCAGGGAATTCATCTTCATTGAACGACGGCGCAGCAGGAGCGCTATTGATGTCTGAAGAGAAAGCAGCATCGCTTGGCTTGAGGCCGCTGGCAAAAATCGTGTCGACCGGAGTAGCGGGGGTCGATCCGAGGTACATGGGGATGGGGCCGGTACCCGCGACTGAAATGGCGCTGCGGAAAGCGAACATGACGATCAATGACATCGGATTGGTTGAGCTGAACGAAGCGTTTGCGGCACAATCGCTCGCCGTGATCAGAAACCTGAGGCTTGACCAAGAGAGAACCAACGTGAATGGCGGAGCGATCGCCTTGGGACATCCGTTAGGATGCAGCGGCGCGCGGATTCTGACAACGCTCGTTCATGAGATGCAAAGGCGCGATGTCAGGTTCGGTCTTGCCACAATGTGCATCGGAGTCGGGCAGGGAATTTCAATGATCATAGAGAGAACAACATAGGAAGCAATCTGATGCGCGAGTATCGGCTTTTCATTGACGGAGCATTTGTCGAGGCTGGATCGAAACAGACGTTCGATTCGATCAACCCCTTTAGCGGTGAGATCGTCGCGAAAGTTGCGCGGGCGGGCGTTGCGGACGCACAACGGGCGGTCCTAGCTGCGCGGAATGCTTTTGACAACGGACCGTGGCGGCTGATGCCCCGAACCGAGCGAAGCGCACTTCTCAAAGCCGTTTCCGATAAAATCAACGAGCGATCCAAAGAGCTCGTTGCGCTTGAGGTCGACGATTCGGGTTCGACCATCCGCAAAGCGAAAGAAGATATCTACCTGAGCGCGCGATGCATGAATTATTATTCGAAAGTTGCCGCCAACGATCTGACGGAAACTATAGAAGGTCTGACCAAGCCGGGGGTCTCGCAAAACCTTCTTATCCGCGAACCGGTCGGCGTCGTGGCGGCGATCATTCCGTGGAATTTTCCTCTGAAAATGGCGGTTTGGAAACTCGGTCCGGCTTTGGCCGCGGGGAACACGATCGTGCTCAAGCCCTCCGAGCTGACACCAAGCACCGCCATGGAACTGGCAAAGATCCTCAATGACGTTGGGATACCGAAAGGCGTCGTCAATATCATCCCCGGATTCGGGGAGGATGCGGGTGAAGAGCTTGTGAAGAACCCGTTGGTTGATAAAATTTCATTTACCGGCTCGACGGGGGTCGGGAGGCGTATCATGTCCATTGCCTCCGCATCATTGAAAAAATGCACTCTTGAATGCGGGGGAAAATCTGCGAACATTGTGCTTGATGATGCCGATCTGCCCCTTGCAGTCGATGGGGCATTGTACGCCATCTTTTACCACGCTGGACAATGCTGCGAAGCGGGGAGCAGGCTTCTCCTCTCGGAGAAACTTCATGACGAATTTCTTGAACGGCTCGTCGAGAAAACAAAAAAAATAAAACTCGGAGATCCGAGATCCGAAGCAACCGATATGGGCCCAGTGATCTCCAAAAAGCAGCAGGAACGGATCCTTGGATACATCTCACAAGGGAAATCCTCCGGCGCGAAGCTTGCATGCGGCGGAACTACGCCCGGCACCTCCGATCTCAAAACTGGTTTCTTCGTGGAGCCGACGATTTTCACGAATGTCGACAACCATTCAGCGATCGCTCAGGAAGAGATTTTCGGTCCGGTTCTCTCGGTCATCAAATATAAAACGGTGGATGATGCCATCCGTCTCGCGAACGATTCGTCGTACGGCCTTGCCGGAGGCGTCTGGACGGCGGATAAAGAAAGCGCCTTGCGCGCTGCCCGTGAATTGCGCGCCGGAACGGTGTGGATCAACGAATGGCATTTGCTCTCCGAACGAGCGCCGTTCGGCGGATACAAGCAGAGCGGCATCGGTCGCGAGTTTGGCAAGGACGGCTTGCTCGAATACACCGAGACCAAGCATATGCATATCGATGAAGTCGGCTCCCGCGAGAAGAAATTCTGGTACGATACGGTTGTTCCCAAAGGATGACGCTCATTTTTTGGTCTTTTGATTTTTTAATACCTAACAAATAATTCTTCATTCTCAATTCATCACTGCTCCCCGGAGGCTTCATGGATCATTCACTCGTTACGACAAACTTCCAGCTCGACGGCTATAAAATCGTCAAGAACATCGGCGTTGTCCGCGGCATCATCGTCCGGTCGCGCTCGTTGTTCGGCAATATCGGCGCCGGTTTCCAAATCCTCTTCGGAGGCAACATCACGCTCTACACCAGCTTATGCGAGCAGACGCGGCGCGACGCTTACGAGGTGATGATTCAGCATGCAGAGCAGGTCGGCGGGAACGCGGTCATTGGATTCCGTTACGACGCCACCGAAATCATGAACGGAGTCACCGAAGTGCTGGCGTACGGAACCGCATGCGTCGTGCAAAAAGTGTGAGGATAAATTATCCAAAGGAAACCGTCCAACCCTGTTTCCGCATGTATCAAACTTTATCACAGAGAAGTGTATGGACATCGAGAACAAAATTGTCTTAGTCCTGGGAGGATGGGGGCTTGTCGGTTCCGCCGTCTGCCGTTCGTTGATGGAAGAGCACCCGAAGAAAATCATCATCACCTCATTGAAGGAATCGGAGGCAAAGGACGCAGTCGAACAGATGAAAAAGGAATATCCCAAAGCGGGAAAGGATTTCTTCCTTCCGTGGTGGGGTAATATCTTTACGCGGCAGGAACTCAAGGATGTCAACCGTGAGGATATTCTCAGCGAGCCGAAGCTCAGGCGGATGTACATCGACGACATTGTAGACGAACTGACCGAGCCCGTCCTTCATCGGTCCGCGCTGTATCAGCTTCTCTCCCGCTACAAACCCGACGTCGTGGTCGATTGCATCAATTCAGCGACGGCGATCGCGTACCAGGACCTTTTTCAGAGCGCACGAGAGGTCTTGACTCATCTGAGGGGGGCATCACCTGGGGGAAATCACGCCTTGCATGAATCGATCGAAAAGCTCCTCTGCACTCTCTACGTGCCCCAGCTTATACGCCATGTCCAGATCTTCTACAAATCGATGAACGAAGCGCAAACGAAGGTTTATGTCAAGATCGGAACAAGCGGCACTGGCGGCATGGGGCTGAACATTCCGTACACCCACAGCGAAGAAAAACCTTCCAGAGTCTTGTTGAGCAAATCCGCCGTGGCGGGGGCTCACACGCTTCTTCTCTTTTTGATGGGGCGCACCCCCGATGCGCCGATCACGAAGGAAATAAAACCGACCGGAGCGATCGCCTGGAAGAAGATCGGATTCGGCCAGATCGCCAAGCGGGGGAAGCCGATCGAACTGTACGACTGCCCGCCCGAGAAAGGGATCACCCTTAAAAACACTTTCAAGATCAAAGTGGACGGGATCGCAGAATCGACGCACCAGCTGCTGCATTCTGTCTTCATCGATACCGGCGAGAACGGAATATTTTCGCGCGGCGAATTTGAGGCGATCTCAACTCCGGGACAGATGGAGTATGTCACGCCCGAGGAAATTGCCCAGGATGTCATCTATGAAATCAAAGGGGGCAACACGGGGCACGATATCATCAACGCACTCGACAATGCAACGCTCGAGCCGACATACCGGGCCGGATTCATGTTCAACAGCGCTCTGGAAAAGCTTAAGGCGCTCGAAAAAGAACATCATGTCGACAGCGTCGCATTCGAAATTCTCGGTCCTCCCCGGCTTTCCAAGCTGCTGTATGAAGCCTATCTTCTCAAAGTGGCCTTCATCACCATGAAAACGGTCGTGCAAACTTCGGCAAAGGAGCTTTCGAGAGCTCTGACCGCTCTGATCAAAGAGAACCAGACCCTACGGTCTCACATCATTTCGATCGGCATACCGATCCTTCTCCCCGACGGGAAGACGTTGCTGCGCGGAAAGGAGATCAAAATTCCCCCGTATCGCGGCGAGAACGAATTAAAGATCAACGACACGTTGATCGGCGAGTGGGCGCGCAACGGCTGGGTAGACCTTCGCGTCAGCAATATGGAAAAATGGAAGACCAGATTTGCGGTCGCTATGGAAGAAGCAGAGGTGCTGTCGAAGACCGAAACAAGTTCCCGTTATCTTCGCGACGGCGAGTACTGGAAGAATTTCGCAGAGATCGACCCGGGAAAAATTGTCGGATGGATCTTTACGGAGGAGGAAAAGGGAAAGCGAATGAAAGCGTGAAATCAGCGAACAATGAACAGGTAGCAAGGAACCATGATCAGTCAATATAAAAAAGAAGGAAATCTTCAATGACTCATAGACAAAAAAGAGCAATCTCCATACTTTTGGCCGTTTCGTTCGCATGCTGTCTTGTGCTGCCGGCATTTGCCGACGACGGGATGTGGACGTTCGACAATCCCCCCACGAAACAGCTTCAGGAAAAGTACAACTTTACGCCGACACAGGAATGGCTCGACCATGTCCGGCTTTCGAGCGTCCGGTTCAATGACGGCGGATCGGGATCGTTTGTCAGTCCGAACGGCCTGGTCTTGACGAATCATCATGTGGCGCTCGGTCAACTTCAAAAGATGTCGTCAAAAGATAAGGATTACGTCGCCGATGGATTTTATGCCAAGACGAGGGCAGAAGAAATAAAATGCACCGACCTCGAGTTGAACGTTCTCATTTCGATGGAGAACGTTACTGCGCGCGTGCAATCCGCAATCAAGCCGGGCATGTCCGAAAAAGAAGCGTTCGACGCGCAAAAAGAAGAAATCGCAAAAATCACAAAAGAGAGCTCGGAGAAAACCGGATTGCGATCCGATGTCATCGCATTTTACCAGGGGAGCGAACATTGGCTTTACCGGTACAAGAAATATACCGACGTCCGCCTCGTCATGGCGCCCGAACAGCAGATCGCATTCTTCGGCGGCGATCCCGACAATTTCACCTATCCGCGGTACGACCTCGACATGACCCTTTTCCGTGTTTACGAAAACGACAAGCCGGTCCAGCCCGCTCACTATTTGAAGTGGAACTCAAAAGGAGCGCAAGAGGGGGACCTCGTGTTCGTGTCGGGGCATCCCGGATCGACCGACCGCCTGCAGACCATGGCGCAGCTCGAATATCTGAGGGACTTCAACTTTCCTTTGCGGTTTAAGACATTCGAACGCCGGCTTGCGGTGCTTAAAAAATATTCCAAACTCGGACCTGAGCAGGAGCGCCGCGCTCTGAATCAGATCTTTGGCCTTGAGAACACGCTCAAAGCGAACCGCGGCGAATACCAGGGATTGCTCGATGCAGGCTTGATGGAGCAAAAGAGAAAAGAGGACAGCGATCTTCGTTCGCGCGTCAACGCTAACCCCGAATGGAAGCGCGCTTATGGCGATGCATGGGATTCGATTGCCGTCGCGATCGACCGCTCGAAGACCATCGTCAGCCAAAACACCTACCGGACGTTACGCGGATCGAGGCTGGCAACGCTCGCAACACAGATCGTCCAATATGTCGCTGAAATAACGAAGCCGAATGAAAAGCGGTTGACGGAATTTCAGGATGCCAACCTCGCGTCGCTGCAATTTCGGATGTATTCGCGCGCGCCGGTGTACAGCGACATGGAGGAATTGCTCCTTGCCGACGGTCTTCAGGAATCCCTCGAGGAGCTGGGACCGAACGACCCGTTCATCCAAACGGTGCTTGGCGGACATTCTCCCGCCGATGGCGCAAAAGAGCTGATCCAGGGAACCAAACTAGCTGACGTGGAATTTCGCAAAGCTCTCATCAAGGGGGGGGAACAGGCGGTTGCGCAATCAACGGACCCGCTTATTGTCCTCGCACGGAAGCTTGATCCTGACGTCCGCCAGAGACGCCAATGGACAGAAACAAATTTGACCAGCGTGCAATCCGCCGCAGTGGAAAAAATCGGGAAGGCCCGTTTTGCCGTCTATGGAAAGAACACGTACCCCGACGCGACGTTCACTCTCCGGTTGTCATATGGGACGGTATGCGGGTATCCGATGAACGGAACGAAGGCACCCTCCAAAACCACGATGTACGGCCTATACGACCGCGCATATAGTTTCGGCAACACCGGCGATTTTGGGCTTCCGAAGCGTTATGAAGAGCGGAGAGAAAAATTAGATCTGTCGACCCCGATGAATTTTGTCAGTTCATGCGACATCATCGGCGGAAATTCAGGATCGCCGACGATCAACAGAGCGGGAGAATTGGTCGGACTCATCTTTGACGGGAACATCGAAAGTCTGCCGGGGAGATTCCTCTTCGACGGCGAAAAGAACCGCGCAGTGTCAGTCCATACTGCCGCGATGATCGAATGCCTGCGGAAGATCTACGATGCAGGAACGCTGGCGGACGAGCTTGAAGGAGTCGTCACCAAGGCAGAAGCTCCTGCTGCTCCCGCACCGGAGGCAGTTCAGCCTTCCAAAACAAAAAGAGCGAAAAAGTAACTTTTCCCGTTGGACGAAAGGGCGTTCCAGGCCGGAACGCCCTTTTGTTTTGTACAAGAGGCGACCGGCGCGATCTGACACTTTCGTTTTGACAATCGGGAAGAAAAAAGATACATTCTAAAAAATCTCCGACGTGATTGACCGATGCGTTTTTTAATCCCCATACTTCTCTTCCCGTCATTTCTTTGCACACAGCCGAATCCGGATTTTAACGTCAACTTGCAAGTGGACTATTCGTCCGTCGAGCAAATCATCGACCTCTGTGAAGGACGGCTGCACAGCGTGAACAGCGTAGCGGAGCTTCGCGGCACACAGCTTGCAGCGGCCACAAGCGCAGTGCTGGCCCGCAGACAGCTGACTTCCGAATCATTCCAGCGCCAGCTCGAACTCCTTCGTGACGGATCCAAAAGTCCGGACGATGTTTTCGGTTTCGTGCAGACGAGGGCACATCTCTCCGAAATAAAAGGCCTCCTCGCCGAAATAAAAAAGGGGGAACTGGACCGCCGCGTCATCGCGACCGTCGAACAATTTTTCCCGACGGACGCAAGGATTTCTGCCACTCTTTCGGTGTATGTGGTGGCGTTTGGGAATGAAAATGCTGCCGCGTTTGTCCGCCGTGTCGTTTGGCAGGGGAACACACCAGTCTTCGTGGGTGAAAACGAGGGGGACCCGGTCATTGTCGTCAACTTGCAGCGGCTGGTAGGGAATAGTCTGCCGACCAATGTTCAATTCATCGAGACGCTCAGCACGCTCGCTCACGAGACCTTTCATGCGGTCTTCGCCGTCTACCAATCGAACTCGCCCGTGTGGAAAGGGATCAATGCCCGAAGAGAAGCCTTCTGGTCGCTTGCAGAGCTCGTTCAGAATGAAGGGATCGCATACAGAATATCCTACCAGGAACGAACGGGGAGCTCGCTTCCCCCCTACATTTTCAGCGAGGCAAAGAACGCCGTGTCGGTTTTGAACAACGCGATGCGGGAACTACAGTCGCCCGGCATCACCAGCGCGCGATCACAGGAACTGGTGATGAACGCGAACCTTTCCGGAGCGTTCGAAAGGAATTACGGGGCGGCGGCCGGGCTGCTGATGGCTTTTGCTATCGATACAAAAATGGGGCGGAATGCGCTGACGGAGACTGTCGCGAAAGGAGTCGGGGATTTTTTCGAGAAGTACGATGCTCTCACCAAGCAGTATGATGAACTGCCGAAGCTTTCGGAGGAAATAAAAGCAGGCCTTGCGAAATGAGTTACTCGTACCGCAGGGATTCGATCGGGTCGAGGTTGGCGGCCTTCCATGCAGGATAAACTCCGAACACGACTCCGATAAAGGAGCAAAAGACGAGCGCGACGATATTCAATCCGAGCGCCGAGAAGTTCATAAAGGGGGTTGAGAGGATCGCTACCGAGTTGTCCCACGGGAATATTGCGGGGGCGGTGGTTAAGACGGCAACAACGTTCCCGAGTATCGAACCTGCGATGATGCCAATGAACCCGCCGATTTCGCTGAACACCACCGATTCGCTCAAGAACTGAGAGAGGATGTTCACTTTCGTCGCCCCGAGCGCTTTACGGATCCCAATTTCTTTGATCCGTTCGGTCACCGACACCAGCATGATGTTCATGATGCCGATGCCGGCCGCCAGCAATGCGATGCAGGCGATACCCATTGTTCCGATCTTGACCATAAAAGTAAGATCGTTGAATTGCTGGATGAGGGTGTCGTTGGAGAAGATCGCAAAATCATCGTCCGCGCCCGGCGGGACGTGACGGATCGTCCGCAGAATGGAGGTGGACAGTTCGATGACGTCGTTGTAGCTTTCCTGATCCTTCGTCTGCACCATGATGTTGATGGACCGCTGCTTGCCGTACAGGTTCATCGCGGTGGTGATCGGAATGGCCAAAAAATTATCCTGATTGCCGCCGAGAAAGGAGCCCTTCGACTCGATCGTTCCGATCACCTTAAATTTGTGCCCGTCAACTTTGATGTCTTCCCCGATGGGCGATCCCCGTTCAAAGAGCTTCTCAACGATAGCGTTTCCCAGCACGCAGACAAAATCACCGTATTCGACTTCCTGCGTCGTGAAGGCCCTCCCGTCCTTGATGGTCCAGTTGTTTGTCGGGAAGCCGTCCACCGATTCACCGACCATGCTGACGTTCGGGTTCGTTTTGTCGTTATTGTGAAAGACCTGTTTGACCCCGAACCACGATTCCAGCCCGATGTACTTGGCCTGGGTCATACGCGTGGCAAAGATCTCTCCCTGGTCGATCGTGATATCTTTTCGATTCCTGAATTGGTCGCGGTTCCCGCGGAAAAAGCCGGTGGGGAATTTCTGGATCTGAAACGTGTTCGTTCCGAGGTCGCTGAGGCCGTTCTCGATGGCGTTCTGCAGCACTCCCATCGCCGTCATCACGCCGATAATGGAGAACACCCCGACGCTGATGCCGAGCAGAGTCAACGACGAGCGAAGCTTGTTGACACGGATGGCGTTGATCGCCATTTTAAAACTTTCGGAAATCTGCATATCTCACAACTCGACAAGGAGAAGAGTTCTTGGTTCTTTACTCGTATCTCAGCGCTTCCACCGGATCCAGCTTCGACGCCCTGTTGGCCGGCAGGAATCCCGAGACAACGCCGACGATGATCGAAATAAGGATCGCGACTGCCACGACGCTGATCGGCATCGACGTCGGCATAATTTGATTGACAAGAAGACTGAGCGGGTATGAAATAATGATGCCGATGATCCCCCCGATCAGGGAGAGCGATGCCGATTCGATCAGAAACTGGAGAAGGATCGTGGCGCGCCGCGCGCCGATCGCTTTGCGGATGCCGATCTCCTTTGTCCGCTCGGTGACGGAGACGAACATAATGTTCATGATGCCGATAGCTCCGACAAAAAGCGAGAGAGCTGTGATGAAGAGTCCGATCCCTGCAACGACCACGCCGATCGCGTTGAAGGTTTGGACAAACATCTCCTGCTGGTTGATGGCAAAATCATCCTCCGCTTTCGGCGACACGTGGCGGGCTTTCCGGAGAATGCCGCGCAATTCCTCTTTTGTGTCGTCGAGATTGTTGATATCCGCGGCCTTCACGTTGATCTGGATGCCGCGATTCGCACCGAACTTTCTGAAGAATGCCTGGATTGGGATCACGATCCGGTCGTCGAGGCTTTCAACCCCCAAAAAACTCCCCTGCTTCTCAACGACGCCGATCACGCGAAAGGCCGCAGTGCCGATCCTGATCGTTTTGCCCAGCGGTGTCTCGTTGGGAAAAAGATTGTCGGCAACTTCCGACCCGATCACGGCGACCGGCCTTCCTCCTTCTGCTTCCGCCTGACTAAAAAATCTTCCCAGGTCCATATTGATGCCCGAGGTCTCGAGGTATTGAGCGTTTGCTCCCAGCGTCAGCACCCCGTCAGAACTCTGGTTCTTGTACTTCACGACCCCCTGGGTCCAGCAGATCGGCGTGACGGCTTTGATCAGCGTGGCATGGCGTTCGACGGCTTCATACTGCGTATACTTCACATCTTTCCGGTTTCTGTATTTCCACCATTCATCGCCGCCGAACCAGGGCCACTTTTGCACATACAGAACATCCGCGCCGATCTTGGAAATGCTGTCGTGAAATCCGCGGCTCAGTCCTTCAATGGCTGTGCCCATCAGCGTCACCGACACGATGCCGATCACGATCCCGAGCGTTGTCAGTACAGAACGCATCTTGTTCGCACGAATTGCCTGAAAAGAAATCGCCAGCCCTTCCTTCAATTCGTACGCAAAGTCAGCGATCCTCATGCCCATGCACCACCTCTTGTATGATACCTTAGTGAAACGCCGCCGCGGAGGGAATCAACGATCCAACGGTCTCCGTCATGCCAGAGCCGGGACAACGCGCTTCTGGACTGCCTCGTCGCGTTCAACTCTTCCGTCGCGGATCCTGATGATCCGGTTCGCATGCTCGGCAATATACTCTTCATGCGTCACGAGAATGATCGTGTTGCCGTTGTGATTGAGCTCTTCGAGCAGCGCCATGATCTCGTCGCCGGTCTTCGTATCCAGGTTTCCGGTCGGTTCGTCGGCAAGGATGATCGACGGCTTCGTCACGAGCGCCCGGGCGATGGCAACGCGCTGCCTCTGTCCGCCGGACAGTTCGTTGGGACGGTGATGCATTCTGTCCGCCAGACGGACATGCGTGAGCGATTCGGCAGCCAGGCGCTTGCGTTCATGAGCGTTCACTCCGCCGTAAATCAGGGGGAGCTCGACGTTGTGGAGCGCATCCGAGCGCGGAATAAGGTTGAACGTCTGAAACACAAAACCGATTTCCTTGTTGCGGATTTTGGCAAGCTCATTGTCGTTCATCTCGCTGACGTTCACGCCGTTGAATTCGTACAATCCCGTCGACGGCGTATCCAGGCAGCCGAGAATATTCATCAGCGTCGATTTGCCGGAGCCCGAAGGTCCCATGATCGCAACGTATTCTCCCCTGTCGATTTGAAGGGAGACATCATGAAGGGCATGGACCGCCTCTTCCCCCATGATGTACGTTTTGCTGATGTTTTTGATGTTGATGACGTTCATAGAATATTCCTGCCGGTGTATTAGGTTCCTTCTTTCTTCACGGTTCCAAACTTCTTCGCCGTGTTGTCGATCTTGATCGTTGCGCCGTCTTCCAGTTCACGGTTGATCGCCTTGTAGCTTCCCGACACAACCTCGTCACTCTCGGTCAAACCGCTGATGATCTCGACGGTTGTTTCATCGCTGATGCCCCGTTTCACCGGAACTTGCTTGACTTTCCCGTTATTGACGACGAAAACGACTTCGATCGGTTTGTCAAGGTTGACCGCCGAGTTGTTTTTGACGTCCGTGCTGACGTTCTCTTGCTTCGTTGCCTTCGACGAATCGGCCTTCCCTCCTTCTTTCACTTTCGGAGTTCGCGTCGTCACGCTCTGGATCGGCACCGCCAGGACATTGTTCCGCGTCTCGGTCTGAACATCGGCAGACATAGACATACCCGGCCGGAGAGCGATGTCCTTGTCCAAAATCCGAATCTTCACCTGAAAGTTCGTCACTTCGTCCTGCGTCCCCGCGCCGGTGGTCGTGGCGGTGTTCGCAATTTCAT
Organism: Bacteroidota bacterium; assembly: GCA_035506275.1. Classification (NCBI taxonomy): domain Bacteria; kingdom Pseudomonadati; phylum Bacteroidota; species Bacteroidota bacterium. The sequence continues at coordinate 301,839 of DATJPT010000019.1, read as the reverse complement.
AGACGATGCCCTTGAGCTTTCTGTCGGGGTAGGCATCCACCTGGATGCTGGCGGTATCGTTGAGAGAGATTAACACAACGTCATCTTCGCCGACGTTAATGCGCGCTTCCATCCTCGACAAATCGGAGACGGTCATGATCTCCGTCCCTTCAGTAAAGCTGCTGCCGCTCACGCGCTCTCCAAGCTCCGACAACAACTGTGATACGGTTCCGTCGATCGGCGAGTAGATCGAGGTCTTCTTGAGATTTTCCTTGGCTTGGTTCAACGATGCGTCAGCCTGTGTAACACCGGAGACAGCGGATTCACACTGCGCCTTTGCGACTTTGTATGCCGTCCGCGAACCGACGAAGTCCTGTTCGGACATCAAGGTTTTTTCATAGAGGCCTTGTGCCCGTTTATATTCGCTCTCCGATTTTTCAAGGTTCGCCTGGCTGAGTGCAAGCGACGACTTCGCGGCAACGAGGGCCGCTTCAGCGCCGTCGACGGTCGCCTGATAGACGTCCGGGTTGATCCGCACGAGCAGTTCGCCCTTCTGTACTTTCTGGCCATCCTTCACCGGAAGCGTAATGATCTCGCCGCTCACCTCGGCATTGATTTTCACCATCGTCTCCGGCTGGATCTTTCCCGACGCGGTCACGATCTGTGTTATCGACTTCCGCTGGACTTTTTCGGTCTGAACGTTAATGACGTTCTCCCGTTTGCTCCCCAGCAGCACGATCAGCACGAGCGCGAGAACGACAACGCCGATACCCGAAAAAATAAAAATCTTCTTTTTTGATTTTTTCCCTTTTCCATTTGCCATGGTGTGATGCTCCTTAAGAATAATGTCGTCCATCAGCTTTTGTCAGTACGAAATTCTGCCGATGGCGAGGTCCAAATTCATTTTTGACATGATGTAATTGAAGGCCGCGTTTATTTTGCCCGCTTCGGCATTCACAAGGCCGGCGTCGGCCGTCAACAGGTCGACAAGCGTTCCCGCCCCAAGATTATAGCGTTCTTCCGCAACTTTTTGATTCTGCGTTGCCGATTGAAGACTCTTGATGCTCGCAGTGTATTGCTTGCGGCCAGACTCGAGGTTTAGCAGGGCTTTTTTCACGTCAACGCTAACGTTCCGTTCGGTTTGAAGGACATTTAGGTCAGCATTCATTTTTTCAACCGCGGCGGTCTGGACGGTTTGATTGGTAGCAAAATTGTCAAAGAGCGACCACGAAAGGTTGAGTCCCCAACTGAGTCCTTTGTTATCGGTTAAATTGGAGATCTCTGTATTATTGAGCGCATAGGAAGCGCTGGCAGTCACGCCGGGATAATATCGGCTGGACGCAGATGTTTCGTCGGCTTGCGCGCTTCTCACCAATGCCAAGGCACTTTGATAGTCGGGGCGATATGCCATTGCCGTCTTTCGGAACTGATCCATGTTCTGGTATGAATATTGGGTGGAATCAAGGTCCGTTTGGCTGATGTCCGGAGAAATCGATTCGTCAGCAACCGGGAAGTCAACAGAGGCATCCAGCCCAATGAGTGCGATAAGGTCCGCTTTTGATTCGTCATAGGTATTTTGAGCTTGAATAAGGCTCAATTCGTCGGCTGCAACAACCGATTGCTCATTGTACACATCTGCGATCGCAAGAGCCCCCACTTTGTGCGACTCGGTGATCTGGTCGAGCTGCTTCTGGTCCCTCTTTAAATTTTCCTCGCTTACTTTGACGAGTTGTTCATTCCTCAACACCGTCAGGTAATCGGCCTGCACCGAATTCACAATTTGCTGCTTCGTTCTCGTAAAAATGTTATTGGTCGACTCCTCTCCTGCGATCGCTTTCTTCAAACTCGCCTCGCGCGCAA